>NZ_CAXXUT010000001.1:1397500-1400000 GCF_963677535.2 uncultured Parasphingorhabdus sp.
GGGTACTCCGCATCTTCACGGAGAATTCAATTTCGCTGAGCATATCCTGGAGACAGTGGGGAAGTCGTTACGCCATTCGTGCAGGTCGGAACTTACCCGACAAGGAATTTCGCTACCTTAGGACCGTTATAGTTACGGCCGCCGTTTACTCGGGCTTCAATTCAAGACTTTCATCTCTCCTCTTAACCTTCGAGCACCGGGCAGGCGTCAGACCCTATACGTCGTCTTGAAGCCGACTTAGCAGAGTCCTGTGTTTTTGCTAAACAGTCGCTACCCCCCAGCTTGTGCCCCCTGCCAAAAGTTGCCTTCTGGCAGGGCCTCCTTCTCCCGAAGTTACGGAGGTAATTTGCCGAGTTCCTTCAGGATACTTCTCTCAAGCGCCTTGGTATACTCTACCTGACCACCTGTGTCGGTTTCGGGTACGGTCTATATGGTGGAGCTATTTCCTGGATCCACTTCGAAGCCTGATCAATCCAATAAGATCAGACAACACACGTGAACCGTCACATTCCACCAGGTCACGGAATATTAACCGTGTTCCCATCGACTACCCCCTTCGGGCTCGTCTTAGGGGCCGACTCACCCTGCTCAGATTAGCTTTAAGCAGGAACCCTTGGTCTTTCGGCGACAGTGCATCTCACACTGTTTATCGCTACTCATGTCAGCATTCGCACTTCCGATACGTCCACCGTCGGTTACCCTTCGGCTTCATCCGCTTACGGAACGCTCCGCTACCGCTCAGAATAAATTCTGAACCCTAAGCTTCGGTGCATATCTTTAGCCCCGTTACATCTTCGCCGCAGGAACCCTTATTTAGACCAGTGAGCTGTTACGCTTTCTTTAAAGGATGGCTGCTTCTAAGCCAACCTCCTGGTTGTTTTGGGATTCCCACATGCTTTCCCACTTAGATATGACTTGGGGACCTTAGCTGTAGGTTAGGGCTGTTTCCCTTTTGACGACGGACCTTAGCACCCGCCGTCTGTCTCCCGGACTTGTCTCTATGGTATTCGGAGTTTGGTTAGGTTTGGTAGGTCTCGCGACCCCCTAGCCCATCCAGTGCTCTACCCCCATAGGAAAACGTCCGAGGCACTACCTCAATAGTTTTCGCGGAGAACCAGCTATTTCCCGGCTTGATTGGCCTTTCACCCCTAAACACAACTCATCCAATAATTTTTCAACATTAAATGGTTCGGTCCTCCAGTGCGTGTTACCGCACCTTCAACCTGGTCATGCCTAGATCGCCGGGTTTCGGGTCTAATCCATCTAACTCATTCGCCCTATTCAGACTCGCTTTCGCTGCGCCTACACCTAACGGCTTAAGCTTGCTAGATAGATTAAGTCACTGACCCATTATGCAAGAGGTACGCGGTCACCCCACAAGGGGGCTCCCACTGCTTGTAAGCATTCGGTTTCAGGTACTGTTTCACTCCCCTAATCGGGGTGCTTTTCACCTTTCCCTCACGGTACTTGTTCGCTATCGGTCACATACGAGTATTTAGGCTTGGAGGGTGGTCCCCCCATGTTCAGACAGAATTTCACGTGTTCCGCCCTACTCGAGTCCTTGTTGATCATTTTCGCATACGGGACTGTCACCCACTATGGTCAAACTTTCCAGAATGTTCTGCTAATTTACAACAAGGCACTGGCCTGGTCCGCGTTCGCTCGCCACTACTAACGGAATCTCGGTTGATGTCTTTTCCTCCGGTTACTGAGATGTTTCAGTTCGCCGGGTTCGCTTCACCAAGTCTATTTTATTCAACTCGGTGATATCCTTCCCCATTTACCCTCACCTTGTCGGACAAAAGCCCTTCAAGACAAAAGTAAATGGTGAGGATGGGTTCCCCCATTCGGAAATCGCTGGATCAAAGATTGCTCACATCTCCCCAACGCTTATCGCAGCGTGCCACGTCCTTCATCGCCTGTATGTGCCAAGGCATCCACCAAATGCTCTTACCTCACGCTTGAGAATCCACACCACCAACAACAAGATTGGAACAAGCCTCCCACGCTCCTTGCATAAAAAAGCGCTTCAGCCTGGCCAATTCGGCCTTGCCTGTATGATGCGGACAATTAATTACTCAGCCTTTAGTAATTCATATATATGAATACTTGTGCCAATTATGCGCTCCAATCCAGCGGAAAACCGCCGAACCGAAACCGCAAAATTGCCACGGCATCGATTAAAAAAACCCATTCACAATGTCAAATAGAGGCCGAGGCCTCGCTTGCCTGCAGATCGGAACCTGCAGGAAACTTTTGTCTTCATCTCTGGAGAAATGATTGTCCCGCGAACCGGGGTGCGACCTTGCGGCCTGCGTACCCTGCGCTTCGCTTGGGGAGTTTTCGCTGCCATCATGCCCCGCATGATGGCTGAACCGCGAAAACTGGTGGAGCCTATCGGGATCGAACCGATGACCCCCTGCTTGCAAAGCAGGTGCTCTCCCAGCTGAGCTAAGGCCCCGTATTTGTTTAACCTCAAGCGTATTTCCGCTTGGTGCGG
>NZ_CAXXUT010000001.1:1402500-1420996 GCF_963677535.2 uncultured Parasphingorhabdus sp.
GAAGATTACGGAATCTTTGCAATGACCCAAGTGATTCTGGTTTTTCTCAATTTCCTCAACGGATACGGGCTGGCCAGCTCGATCATCCAGGCCGAGAAAGTCGAACCGATCCGGATTCGCCAGGCATTCGGCATGCTGTTGCTGCTCAACGGCGGCATCGCCATCCTGCAACTGATTCTCGCGTCCTATGCCGCGGACTATTACCGCCAGCCGATCGTCGGAGACCTATTGCGGGTCCAGGCACTGATCTTCCTCGCCACACCGTTCATGGTCCTGCCGGAAGCCCTGCTGACCCGCGAACTGGAGTTCAAGAAGCCGGCGATCATCAATCTGGTCTCCGCCGTAGTCGGCGCCGCCACCGCTCTCTATTTCGCCTATAACGGCTACGGCGTTTGGACCCTTGTCTATGCCCCCCTGGCGATATTCTGGAGCCGGGCAATCTGCCTCGTTATCGCGGTCAAATTCTACATATTGCCGACCTTCAATTTCACAGGCGCCGGAGCGATGTTCGGATTTGGTGCAACCCTGCTCGCCAGCCATCTCTTCTGGACGATCCAGAGCCAGTCCGACATTTTCATCGCCGGCCGCCATCTGGCGCCACACGACCTGGGCCTCTATGCAGAGGCGCTGTTCCTGACCACGATTTTCGCCGCGAAATTCGTTCCGCCACTGAACGAGATCGCCTTCCCCGCTTATTCACGCCTGCAGTCGGATCCGCGGGCGCTGGCCTGGTCCTTTCTCAAGGCGATCCGGCTGATCATGCTCATCTCCTGTCCGCTATATTTCGGCCTGGCGGTCACCGCCACACCGGTGGTCGAGACATTATTCGGACCCAAGTGGACCGAAATGTCACCGCTCGTGGCGATACTGGCGCTGGCGATGCCGGTGATGACGCTGCAGATATTGTTCACCCCGGCGAACAATGCGCTCGGCCGTCCGAAAATTACCGCCCGCACCAACATGTTCGGGGCAATCCTGATGCCGGTCACTTTCCTGATCGGCATACAATATGGTGTCTATGGCCTGGCCTGGAGCTGGGTCATCGCCTTTCCGTTGCTGACTTTGTTCACCTTTTCCCAGTCGAACCGCCATATCGGCGTCACCGCCTGGGAGATCGGCAAAGCGGTATGGCCGGGCCTGTCGGCATCGATCGCCATGGCTGCGATCGTCTATCTGATCGATCAGTTGCTGCCGGAGATGATCGTCTACGCGCGGCTGGCATTGCTGGTTGCCACCGGCGGACTCGCTTATGCCGGACTATTGTATATTCTTGCGAGACCGACCTTGTTCGAGGTGATCCGGCTGATCGTCCGGCGCAAACCGCCGGAACCCGTACCGGCCGATCTGGAAGCGGAAACGATATAGGCCGATTCATGCGCGCGCCGGCCGCGCCCCCGTGACCGGCCGGCGGCCAAATCCCCCCTGATCAAAATGGCCATTGCCCGATGGCGACGAACCCGCCAGCGTGCAGCCATGGCCCATATCCTATCCCTCGCGGCGGGCAGCTTGCCCGAATTTCAACCGGCAGATGTGGCGCAGGCCGCGGGACGGGCTGGCTTCAGCCATGTCGGATTCACGATCGAGCCTGAGCAATGGACGGCAGAACGCCGGCGGGCGACGCGCGATGCCCTCCGCGCCCATGATCTGTCGGTGCTCGATGTCGAAGTAGTGTGGATTGCGGAAGGCGGCCAGTTGACCGACGATCACAGACTGATTGTCGACGCGGCTCTGGAACTCGGCGCAGCCAATATACTGGTGGTCAGCGCGGAACCCGACCGGGGCCGGACCGCCGATGCCCTGCGCCGGCTGTGCGAATGGGCCGCGCCCGGCCAGATCCGGGTGGCGCTGGAATTTCTGATGATCACCGCGGTGCAGTCGATGGATGACGCGCTCGCCACATTGCGCGAGACCGATCATCCGGCGGCGGCGCTGCTGATCGACACGATTCACTTCCAGCGGGCCGGCCACAGGCCCGAAGAACTGGAAGAATTGGAAGCATGTTTGTTGCCCTACACGCAAATCTGCGATGGCCATACGGATTGCGCCGCAAATTTCGAAGCCTATCTGGAAGATGCAGTCGATTTGCGCAGCTGTCCGGGTGAGGGAGAGCTGCCCGTGGCCGATATTATCAAGGCCTTGCCGCAGGACATCCCGCTCAGTCTGGAAGTGCGGTCCAAAGCCTATCGGGACCGGTTCGCCGACGCAACCGAGCGTGCAAAAATGTTGCGCCAGGCGAGTCTGGCCTATCTGGGGCAGCACGGCATAGACCTCGCCGGATGACAGGCTCTAGGCTGACTGGATATAGTCCCGCATCGCCGCCGCTTCGCTTTCGATCTTGTCGATCCGGTATTTGACCAGATCACCGATCGAGACAAAACCGACCAGCTTGCCATCCTCGACCACCGGCAGATGGCGGATCCGCCTTCGGGTCATCAGCGACAGGGCCCCCATGACGCTCTTGGTTCGTTCGACCGAAATCACATCCGCTGTCATCACATCGCGAACCGCATGATCCATCGCCGCATGCCCGAATTTGCGCAGGCAGTGAAGGACGTCGCGTTCGGAGAATATGCCAGCCACGCTGTCTCCATCCAGCACCGGCAGCGCGCCGATACTCTTTTCCGCCAGAATCTCCACCGCCTGCGAGACTGTCATGTCGGCGGTGCAACTATATATATCGCCGCTGCGTCCCTGCAAAATTGAATTTATGGTCATTGCGCCTCTCCTCGGTTCTGATTCTGTTTAATTCATGCCTTTTAACATATTTTTGAAAGTGATTGGGCTTGATGGTAACAGGATTCCCGTTCAATGCACTGAAAACCACCGGAGTCCCCCCTTGCCCCAGCCTTCCCGCCTTGACGATCCGCATTATGCCAGCTTTGCATGGGCCCGATACTGGCGCCTGATGCGCGGCATGGCGCTGTTCACCCTAGCCTGCGTCGCCGTGTCTCTCGGGATTCTATTCTACCTGCACGGCTTCGTCTCGATCCACATGTATCTCGCCACAGCGGCCGGCATCGCCTTCGCGCTGATGCTGATGGCCGGCCTGATGGGGCTCGTGTTCCTGTCGAGCGGCACCGGCCATGACGAATCGATCGACGATCCGGTATCAAAGGAAATTTCGCCCGATGAGTAAGGATGATCTGGACGCGCTGGCGAAAATGCAGCCGGTATTGCGGGTTGCTCCACAGCCACGCGATCTAAACAACAATGGTCATATTTTCGGCGGCTGGGTGCTGTCGCAAATGGACATCGCCGGCGGTATCATGGCCGCACGCGTCGCACAGGGTTCCACCGCCACCGTGGCGATCGAGGCGATGGAATTTATCGCACCGATCCTGACCCGCGACCTGATTTCGGTCTATGCCCGGGTCGACCGGATTGGCAGGACATCGGTTGCTATTCGGCTGGATGTTATTGCGTCGCGCAATCTGGGCGAAGAGCGCGTCCCGGTAACCAGCGGCCTGTTCACCTTCGTTGCCTTGGACGAGAATCACAATCCGCGCGTGATCCCGGAGACTTCCAGAGAAAAATATCTCGGCTAGCGGCTATTTGCGCCGCTCGACCCGATAGGTCAGCACCCGCTCGCTATTGGGCGGCACGGTGACATCCCAGATATCCGTGCCATTCTTGCGCGTGAGCCTGTGACTGGTTTTCCTGAACCGCTCGCTATCGCTGCGCAACAGCTTGATTTCCACCTGCGCGGGTAACCGGGACGCATTGGTCAGGGTCAGCCGCATGTCACGCGCCTGTTTTTTCTCGTCATCAACCTGCGCCAATTGCTCGACAATGGTCTTCACCTGGTCGCTTGAACCAATGGTGACCTCGACCAGCTCGTCGATCGCCTTGTCGTCAAAACTGCCTTCGCCGAGCAGCATCCGCGCACCGTCAACATTCCGGAACGCGATCAGTTTCCCCGCAGGTAGCGGCACGCCCAGCTGGTTCCGCTTGCGGTTCTCGAAACGCAGGGTAGTCGACATTGATCGAGCCGGTTGGGCATTGGTTGCCCGTATTATAGTTTCATATATTTGCGTAAAGGGGATCGCCGATTTCTCCAGAAACGCGACCTGCTTCTGGCTTTGCGCTGCCACGGTGACCGGCACCGGTATCCGATAGAGCTTGAGATCACCGAGGTCCTCCTGCTTAGCCATCACCTTGCGCGCCGTGACCGTTATATTATCTGCCATCATCGCCGGGGCAGGTGGCGGAGGAGGTGGTGGTGGAGCAGCGCCAAAGGCCTCGCGCCGTTGCACATATTGCGCAATAATATCGCTGCTTGTTCCGTCGGGCCAGCAAGCCAGGTTCACGCTTCCGCCACCCGCCGGTGCTATATTGTCGCGCCCCTTATTGGGTTGGCCCGCCACCGTCTGGGTTTGCGCCTGGACAAAGGATGTTTCGTCACCATTGGCCAGCGTCACCCAGGAGAAGAGGTTCAGGTGCGAGCCATCGTCAGAAATATCGGCGACATAATTGGCCTGCCAGTCGAAGCCGGTGGCCAGATAGGATAATGTCACCGTTGCGCGGGTTGCTGTCTTCACTCTGCTTTTCAGTGACAATGTCGGTTTGGCCGAAAGACCTTCCGGTATCGCCGGATAGACAATGGCCTCGTTCAACCCGGTACATTGCAATGCCTCGAATCCATCGGCCGTCTGTATCACCATGCCGCCACCGGCATCGGTCCGGATCGTCGCATCAAATATTTCGGTTTCGCCGGTAACAGCACTGGTCCGCCGGATCGTGACGCCCTGCCCCAGATAGCTGTTGAGCAAGGCCGAGGGTGAAAGCAGCGCCGCATCCCGGTTTTTCTCGATGATGTCATCCGGCAGACCGGTAACGATCGCCGATTGCGGAATAATCCCCCCCGCGACACCTTCGAACCGCAGGTCCACCTCGCCCTCCGGCAAGTCAATGGTGCGCTGTTCGGTGATCAGCGCATAGCCGCCAAGATAGCGAAGGTTCATCGCATTGTTCGGCGCGCGGTCGGGATTGCGGTAGACGGTCACCGAGACCGATCCTGGCCCATCGGATATCACAACCTGATGCGCGTGACCGGATTGCGCCGCGGCGGGAGCCGAGACGGCAAGGATCAGGAAGGCGAAAAATGTTCGCCGCACCATATCAGAACCGGGTCTCGAAAACCGCTGTTACTGTCGTTCGCCCATTGGCGGGCACGGGCACTTTCCAAACAAGCGAATCGGATGACCGCCGCTTGCTCGTCATGCTCTCGCTCACGATACGCGTGTCATCCCAGTAAAAGTCGAGGCCGTTCTGGATCAGCGACACCGTAACCGCATCGGGCCGCGCATTGCTGATTTCATAAGTCATGCTGGTGCGCCATTTCGATGCGGACAGGCGCTTGCGCTCGGTGACGGTTGGTTTGACTTTGACATCAAAGGCCTCGCCGGTCTTCAGTCCCAGTTCCGACCCCATGGGTGTGTGGCCGATATTATTCTCGCCGACAAATTGCGGCTGGCCGGAGGCATCTTTCATGTAAACCCGGACGGTTCCTGCAGGCAACGCATCACCCAGTCCTCCGTCGCTGGAAGAACTGAATTCCAGTACGGTGTCCACGCTTTGCGGGTCATTCTGCGTACCTAGCCAGCGATTGCTATATTCATAAATTTTCTGTGCCGAGGCGCCCGTCACATCAAGAAAACTGACCTGTTTGGTCTGGGCATTGGCAATCGTCGTACGAGCCGCCAGTGGATAGAGATAAAAATCACCAAGCGATTCCCGGTCGGCAGTATCGATTCCGGCATTGCGAAGATTGCTACGGGACGGATAATTGCTGCGACCATTCACATTTGGCGTACCGGCGACCAGCAAAGTTTTGGCATTGTCGAAGGTCGTACCGGTATTGTTGGTCAACGTAACCCAGCCCTGCACATCCATCTTGCCGGCCTTCTCATCGAACAGGGCGACATAGTCGGCTTCCCAGCCGAGCCCCGATGTCAGGTAGCTCAGCTGCGCAGGTCGTGTGCCTGCGCGCGAACTGTTCAGGGTCACCGACAGGGTTGGCCGGGCCCGCAAATTCTCCGGGACCTTGTCGAAAATCACCCGTGTCGGCAAGCGATCATCGCGCAACACCTCAATCCGGCTGCCGATTTGCAGTACCACGCCGCCATTAGCGGCCAGCACCTTGGCCCGTTCGCGGGTTTCTGATCCGGTGGCCGGGTTGATCCGGACGATCGTGACCGTTTCGCCAACCGCCTTTTCCATCAGCTTGGAGGGAGACAGAAGATCATAGTCGAAATTCTGCTCGACAATGCCGCTATTCGGAGCGGTGAAACTGACGGTTTCCGCGCGGATCTGTCCGGAAACGCCAGGAAAGGCCTGAACCGACCGGCCTGCCGGAATATTCAGCTGCCGGACATCCTGGACCAGCGCCAGATTGCTGTTGTAGATGGTAACCGAAACGTCACCCTGACCCGAAGACTGGCTAATGGCCGGTGACGCTGCTGTGGCCATCAGCAATCCAGCAAGAACAAAAGGTCGCATATGGTCTCTCCCCCTATCGAAACAAAAATGCTAACGCATTGAAAATGAACCTCGTCTAAATGGCTATTGCTCAAGATCGCTGCTTTCCGACGGCGCCAGCCAGCGAAAACTTGTACCAGCGCCCGAAATACCGCGGTCGAATTCTTCAGCCACAGCAATGTTCCTGGCCATGAGAGCCTCCCTCGCCACAGCCCGGTCGGCGGCTGACCCGCTCATTCCCAGAGGCAAATCGATCCGTTCGGATGCCCAGATTATCAAATCCAGATTCTTGCTCGAGACCGGGTCCACCGAACCATTGGCAATCTTCACTCCCGGCAGCGCAATGGCCGGCGGCTGCAATCTGATGCTCCAGTCCTTGGCCCCTGAAGCCACTCGCTGTTCCAGCGCATGATAAGATGCAAGCGTTGCTCCGGGCAACGGCTTGGCCACGACCACGGCCCGCCGTTTGTTGCTATCCAGCGTCACATCATCCACCGGAACCCCGGCGATGAGGGCAAGATTTTCCCGCAATCGGGTCAGCTGAATTTCGGCTTCCCGGGCCTGCGCCTGGGTCTTGGCCGCGGCAAGCTCGGCCGACTGGGCATCCTCGCCGGTTTCGACCTTGAACTGGTCGACATTGACAATGATCGAACGGCCCAGGGACCTGCTCAGTACCCGTGAACTCTGTTCGGCCGCACCAGCGATAATCGTGGGCGTGAATACGGTGGCGTTAACCGTTATCGGATCGGCATCGAAATCTATCTCGATCTGCGAAACGCTGGCGCGCTTGCCGAACTGGTCCTTGATATAGCCGTTGGCGGAGCGCGAAACATTGGCTTCCCAGGCAATCTGGCGCAGCGAAAGACCAAGCGGGATGGCCAGCGCAATGAAAACGATCACCATGGCGGCGATCTGGAATTGTGACTGCCGTTCGGAGAGATAGGAGCGGAAGCCATAGAGCCAGGCCATCGCGGTGGCGGTCAGCGCAATCGTCATCAGGTTGGTGAAAAACAACAGCAGGGAGCCACCGAACACGGCCCAGTTGAAGGTTGCGAGTCCGAAGCCGACAACCGCGAGCGGTGGCATCAGGGCGGTGGCGATGGCGACGCCGACGATCGTTCCCATCCGGCCGCGGATCATCGCATAGGCACCGGCCAGAGCAGAGAAGAGCGCGACCAGCAGATCGAACAGATTGGGCCGCGTCCGTGCAGCGATTTCGGCAGTGACCGTTTGCAGTGGTGACATGGTAACGACCAGACCGGCGAACAAGATCGAGATAATGCTCCCCAGAATGATCGCCTTGCCGCTTTCTTTCAGCCAGGCAGAATCACCAACCGCGAGCGCGAATCCTGCGCCCATGATCGGTCCCATCAAGGGCGACAGCAGCATGGCGCCGATTACGACGGCGGGAGAAGACAACAGCAAACCCAATATGGCGATGCCGGCCGACATCGATGTCATGAAGGCAAAATGGGGCGTGAATCCGCTGTCTTCCCGGACCTTGTCGATCACCGCCTGCTGATTGACATCAGCGCGGACAACCATCCGCCACCAGCGACGGAACAGGCGGATACTGCCGGTGACCGGATCCAGCAAACCGGATGGTTTCTTAGGTGTTAGAGTTTCCGGACTTGCCGTGTTTTCCTGATCGTCTTTCATCGCGTCACTTTAGCCGCGAAAAATGACGACGAATAGATAAAGATTACCTCCGGCGTAGTTGAAAAATGAAGGCTTTCGTCTTTTATCATAAAACTGTATCACCTATATATATCACGCGGCTATATCGCCGTGTCATATATCCTGGGGAGGAGACAGTCTATGCCACGTCCCGAAACCGACATTGCTGCCACGCGAGCGAAAATAATCGCTGCCGCCGACAAGATGATCGAAGAACGCGGTGCCATCAGCTTCACAATGAGCGACCTCGCATCCGCGGTGGGCATGTCGCCATCGAACCTGTATCGCTTTTTCGAAAGCAAGGATGCGCTGGCGGAAGCCATGGCGGGAGAATGGTTTGCCGAATTGCTGGCGATCATGGAGGAGCTGGTAACTGCAGACATGCCGGTGGAAGAAAAGCTCTACCAGTTTTTCGCCCGGCGCGTTGTGATAAAGCGGGGGCGTTACGAGGAAGACCCCGAGCTTTTCGAATCCTACATGGAACTTGGCAATGAACATTTCGAAGTGATCAAGGGCTATGTCGATCTGGCCGATCACTATATGGCCTCGATTCTCGCAGAGGCGATGGACAAGGGCTATTTCAAGGGGCTCGATCTCGACACGGTCGTGTCCCTGGTCAACACCATGATGCAGCCCTTCTGCAATCCCCAGCTGATGATGCAGATGATGCATCTGGCGACCGAAGATCGTCTCCGGATCGTGATCAACACGATCCTGACCGGACTGCAGGCGAACAGCGAATCTGCCAGCGCCAAACCGGAACTTTATGTCGCCAGCTAAGCGTCTGTGGCCAGCCACTGCTTCATCAGCGCCGGTGGCGGTGACGGGTTCATCTCGCTTTCGTCCAGCGCGGCCAGAGCGCGCTGGCGGCCAGCATCGGTAAAACTACCGGTGGTCAGGCAGAATTCCACCATATTGCCATTGGGATCGCGCGTGTAGACGGAGTGGCACCAATTATGGTCGATCTCCAGCACGTCGAGACCGGCGGCGTTCCACTTCTCGCGCCAAGCGATGAGTTCCTCGGGCGTATCGACGGCAAAGCTGTAATGATTGGTGCCCTGGGGCGTTCCGGCGGCTTCGTTGAGATCGAACTTATATCCGACTTCTCCGGGTGTATCATTGAGCTCCCAGAAAGCGATGAACCGGCTGTCATCGCCATCCATCCGATAGAAAAAATGCTTGCCCCAGCCGCCGCCCATCACCGGCGCGATTTCGACCTTGACCAGTTCGAAGCCCATCACCCCTTCGTAAAAGGCGTGGATGGCTTTCATGTCCTTCGCCGCGAGGGCGAGATGGTGATAGCTCATGGCTAGGCTCCTTTCCGTTTGTCGACCATGCCCATGACGTCGGCGGTTGCGCCATCGGGGGCTGGCACTTCGACCACGCGTTCCGGCACATCGTCAAATTCCAGTTTCAGTGCCCGGCTCATCACCGCGTGCATCATATAGGTGCAGGTGATGTAGGTCAGTTCGAGTATCTCGACTTCGCCCAGATGCTTTTTCAGCGCCGCGAAAACGCCATCGGGTACCCTGCCCCGTTCGAGCACCAGACAATCGGTATAAGCGAGCACCGCCCGCTCGACATCGCTGAAACAGTCGGCGACCTGCCAGTCGGGGATCGCCTGGACCTGCTCCTCGGAATAGCCCTCGAAGCGCATGGCCTTGCTGTGCTGGGAATAGACGAATTGTGATCCCACGGCATAGCCGGCGCGGATCTGGCCAAGCTCGCGCAATTTGGGGTCGAGTTTGCGATTGGGCGAACGGTAGAAACCGAAACCCTCGCTGCTATGTCTGAAAGCGTCGGGGACCTGGGCGAAAACGGTCCACCAGTTGCCCGGTGTCCCGGTTGCCGTGCCGGGTTCCGCCACCGGATCGCGATCGCCGAACAATATATTGTAAAGACCGAGGACATAGTCGTCGGTGACTTCGGCTCGCGGTATTTCGCGCAGTCGGGGCATAGAGTCTCTCTCCTATGCTCCGACTATGCACAATTTGATGCGGCTGACTAGCTCGCGAGATTCCGCAGCACATAATGCAGGATGCCGCCGTTGAGGAAATATTCCATTTCATTGGCGGTATCGATCCGGCAAATCGTCTGGAAAGTCGAGGTCGTGCCGTCAGCGCGGGTCATTTCGACTTCCACTTCCTGCAGCGGTTTCAGCGTTGCGACTCCCTTGATGGAGAAGCTTTCGCTGCCATCGAGGCTGAGAAGTTCGCGATCAAATCCCTCGGCGAACTGCAAGGGAAGAACGCCCATGCCGACGAGGTTCGAACGGTGGATCCGCTCGTAGCTTTCGACGATAACGGCGCGGACGCCGAGCAGGTTGGTGCCCTTCGCCGCCCAGTCACGTGAGGAACCGGTGCCGTACTGTTCACCGCCGATGACGACCAGCGGGGTGCCGTCGGCCTTGTGCTTCATCGCGGCGTCGTAGATCGGCATGATCTCGCCATTATATTTGGTGTAACCGCCCTCTTTTCCGTCGGCCATTTCGTTTTTGATTCTGATGTTGGCGAAAGTGCCTCGCATCATGACTTCGTGGTTGCCGCGGCGGGAGCCGTAGCTGTTGAAGTCCTGCTTGCTAACCTGATGATTTTTCAGATATTCTCCGGCAGGGCTGTCCTCCTTGATCGCACCGGCTGGCGAGATGTGATCGGTGGTAATGCTGTCACCCAGCAGCGCCAGCGTCTTCGCCTCGATGATATCGCCGACCGGTTCGGGCGTCATCGTCATGCCGTCGAAATAAGGCGGATTGGCAACATAGGTCGAGCCCGCGCGCCACTGATAGGTGTCGCCGCCGGTGACGTCGATATCCTGCCAGGCCGCATCGCCCTTGTACACATCGGCATAGCGGCTCATGAACATTTCACGGTTGACCGCCCCGCCCATCGCCTCGTTGACCTCGGCGTTGGTCGGCCAGATATCCTTGAGATAGACGTCCTGCCCGTCGCTGCCCTGGCCAATCGGCGTTTCATACATGTCCTGGCGGACCGTACCCTTCAGCGCATAGGCGACCACCAGCGGCGGCGAGGCGAGATAATTGGCCTGCACGTCCTGCGACACGCGACCTTCAAAGTTGCGGTTGCCCGACAGCACCGACGCGGCAACAATGCCATTGTCGTTGATCGCCTTGCTGATCGGCGCCGGCAGCGGGCCGCTGTTGCCGATACAGGTGGTGCAGCCATAGCCGACCAGGTTGAAGCCGAGATAATCCAGATCATCCTGCAATCCCGCCTTGTTGAGATAGTCGGTAACAACCTGCGACCCCGGCGCCAGCGAGCTTTTCACCCATGGCTTGCGCTGCAGACCCTTTTCCCGCGCTTTCTTCGCGACCAGACCGGCGGCGATCAGCACGCTCGGGTTGGAGGTGTTGGTGCAGCTGGTAATCGCGGCAATCGCGACATCGCCATGGGCAAAGCCGTGATCGCTGCCCTCGACATCGACCCGCTTGCCATCATCCTCGACACCGAAGACCTTCTGCAGATCGCGGTTGAATTCCTCGTCCAGCTCGCTCATCGACACGCGCTGCTGCGGCAGTTTCGGACCGGAAAGCGACGGCACGACGCTGCTGATGTCCAGCTCCAGCGTCTTGGTGTAGATCGCGTCCTTGGTGGTTTCGTCATAGCGCCAGAAGCCCTGCTCCCGCGCATAGGCTTCGGTCAGCGCGATTTCGTCGGCGCTGCGGCCGGTCAGCTCGAGATATTCCAGCGTCTTTTCGTCGATCGGGAAATAGCCGCAGGTCGCGCCATATTCCGGCGCCATATTGGCAATGGTCGCGCGATCGGCGAGCGAGAGTTCCTTCAGGCCCGGACCGTAAAATTCGACAAAGCTGCCGACCACGCCGACTTCGCGCAGCATCTGCACGCAGGTCAGCACCAGATCGGTCGCGGTAATGCCCTCGGCCAGCTTGCCGGTCAGCTTGAATCCGACCACCGGTGGAATCAGCATCGAGACCGGCTGGCCGAGCATCGCGGCTTCCGCCTCGATCCCGCCCACGCCCCAGCCGAGCACGCCGAGACCGTTGATCATCGTGGTGTGGCTGTCGGTGCCGACGCAGGTGTCGGGATAGGCAACCAGATTGCCGTCGGCATCTTTCGACGACCAGACCGCCTTGGCGATATATTCCAGGTTCACCTGGTGGCAGATACCGGTTCCCGGCGGCACCACGGAGAAATTGTCAAACGCTTGCGAACCCCATTTGAGAAATTCGTAACGCTCCATATTGCGCTGATATTCCAGCGCCACGTTATTTTCAAAAGCCTGCGGCGTGCCGAATTCGTCGACCATGACACTATGGTCGATAACCAGATGCACCGGCACCTGCGGGTTGATCTTTTCCGCGTCACCCCCCAGCGCCTTGATCCCGTCGCGCATCGCCGCGAGATCGACCACGGCGGGCACGCCGGTGAAATCCTGCATCAGCACGCGGGCCGGACGATATTGAATTTCCGCCGCGCTCTTGGCTTCCTTCTGCCAGTCGACCACCGCCTGCGCGTCCTTCGCGTCGACGGTAAAGCCGCCATCCTCGAACCGCAGCATATTCTCCAGCAGCACTTTCAGCGTGTAAGGCAGCTTGTCGATATTGCCGAGCTTTTCCGCCGCTTTCGCGAGCGAGTAATAGCTATAGTCGGTGCCGTTGACGCTGAGCGTCGAGCGGGTGCCGAGGGTGTCATTGCCGGTGGTTGTCATGGTGAAGTGTGGCCTTTCGTTTCTATATTTTTGAAACCCACACTACGGGGAGTGCCTTGCCGGTTGGGGCCGTGGCGGAGGTGGGATTCGGATGTTCGGGAGGGCTTTAGCTGAATGGGTGGGATTGTGGAAGGGTAACAATAGCTGAAATTATTAAAGCAAATCAAACTGTGTCGAGCGCAAGTTGGCCAATTTTTGAAGAAGCACGAGACGGCTTGTATTTGTCACCAAGCCTCGTCTTTGTTTCGGAAAGCAATAGAGCCAAATGGTGCTGATTGGCAGCTTTTCTCCAAGTTGTTGGCCCACCACTATAAGTTTCAGACGTTCCCAAAAACTCGAACAACCTATCTCCGTCACTGAAGGGCCCCCCCTTGAATGAGGGATGCTCGATTAACGTTTTCGCGACGGGTTTAATAGCTTCGTATCCAACTGGGTTTTTGCACTGGACGCCTTTCACAACGATATAGCTGGTGGGCGTAGTATACCTAAGGTGAGCACTAGCCGGAATTGGTCCTTTTGCTGGCTCATAATTACCCGGATACTCGACTGAATAGTCAGAATAGCAAACTTCGGTTTTCGAGCCGCGAAGCTGGTCATAAATCAGTTCATAAACATCTTTTTCGACGCGCGGATATTCTCCAGTTTGTCCCGGCTTAAGCCCAAAATCACTTGGAAAGCCGGTTGCAGACCAAATTATGCCATGCCAAAATTGCGGTGGACACAAACGCACAATCGCGCTCGCAACTAACTCAGCAAACTCGACGTTCATTCTTGAATTGATTGGCCCAGCATCGAATAGCAGCACAGTTCTTTCTGGACTGCATTCCAGTTGACCGACAAAATTTGATAAAGCCTCAAGAGTTAAACCATTCTCTATATCGCTAAGTAGAATTCTTACTACCAATGGCATATTTTGGTCTTCACGAATTATTGCCTTAGTAGCATCAAGATATCCTTGAGTGGATGTCAGTTGACAACAAGGAGCGACCTTCGAACCAGAAACTTTAGTTCTCTGATAAACTTGCCACAAAGGATGGTTCTCAAGCCCGACGATTTCAGTTTTAGGCTCCAGAAGGCCGGCATCCACCACAGCGATCCGATTGCCCCAATGTTTAAAAAGTCGGTCACCAAAAGTTTTTATGTGCTCTGTGGCGGCAAGAGGTTTCTTGGCCTCAAAATCATACGATCCGCTAGGTGGAAGTTTAAAAATAGGCAGAACTTCAGGGCCATCTCTATCGCTTAGCGCACCTAAAGCAGAATATTCAGCCAATTTCCATTTTAGCTGAGGAGCATATTTGAAACTAAATCGGTTCATCGGAGCTATCCACTTTGTAAATAATTTTTCAGCGACTTTTTAACTTCTCCTTGGCCAATCAACTTCGATAGAAGATGATAGCCGTTTTCTTTTCGAATTTTACCGGCGATTAGCGCCGGGTGTACAGAATGCTTATGAGCAAAGCGTATAACAGCTTCTGCGTCTGAAGTGAACCGGACGAACGAATTCTCCCAATGCTCATCGCTTACTATTGCGTTGGCCGCAAATGAGTCCGCTTCTCTTTCAGTTTCCGAATCAGATTCACCAACATTCTCCTCAACGAAGTTTCCGTCTTTAAGATACTTCCAGTGCAGCTTTATATGTCCGAGTTCGTGCAGCAACACGAACCAGAAATTATCGAGCCTATCGTGCCGTAACGTCATAGCAATCGCCGGTCTACCGTCCCCTAACAAGAAGGCCCCGCCGTCAAGGCACGTCTTTGGTAACCTTTCGACAAAAACTACAGCAATCCCATGATCCCGGAGTTGCTGAACAGCTCGTTTCGGTCCATCTTCATAGATGCTCAATTTTGTTAGCTGTTTGAAATCCTTGGCATTTAGCTCACTATACTGAGGAAGCTTCTGAGATAATCGGCTCGCCTGCTTGATAGCTTCAGCTCGCCACACTAGGAAAGCTCCCTTTGAGGTGCCCCGCTCCGGACCTATTGTCCGTTTATGTAACACACTAGCGGACGTATCTAGTTGAGCATTTGACAAAAAGCGGCTCAATGCAGCTACTCGGTCATCTGGTTTGCATTTTCGGAGATTAAGCTTCGGCTCAAACCATCCAAGTTTATTCATCTCAGAAATAGGAAAATCATCTAAGTCCAATCCGAAATCGGCATAATTTCCTTTCGATGCTCCAATTTCTAAAGCTCCGTGCAGATCTACGTTTAGTGCATTAGCAACTTCAGCTAGGCGCACCAAACTCGCCGCTCGGTATGATTCCTTCTCGTACCGTTGAATTTGCTGCTCCTTCAAATTCAACTGGTCAGCTAAAAACTTCTGTGTCCATCCCCTAGATATTCTGCTTCGGACAAGTGCTGGGCCAATTGCGGTTACACCATTTATTTCGATAGAATTTTTATCGTCCGCTTTTTGGTTTTTAAAATCAGCAATTTGTTCGTGCAAGGTCGATGCTTGACTCTTGTACGATTCTAACTGTGCCTTCGCTATGATAGGACTTACGCCACTTTCAATTTCCTTTAACAAGTCAAAGTTTTCGATGGCCGACTCGTATTTATGCAACGCTTTAATAGCTGTCGTTAATTGTGCTTCATTTTTTATCATGAGTTTAGCATTTCGATTTGGTTCAGTTTCAATCTAATTAAACCAGTTGGAAAACCACTCCTGGTTGTAGAAAAAAGTGCAATGTGCGGGCAGGTAGCAACATCACGTGCTTTGCCAAGCATCAAATCTCCTCTGAACTTCAAAACCCTCTCTGCTTCCAGATTTCCAATATAAAACAATTCGTCCAAACGCGCAGGATCAACGTTGGCTGGATCCCAAATAGCATCCCAGTCACTGGGCATCATTTTAGAAGTTACAAAACTACCCCCAACGTAAACTTGGCGGCAACCTGCCTCCCTAAGTTCTAAGCACGCTTGCTTAAAACCTTGGAAAAGCCAATTTCGATGTTCGTTAAAAACATAGCGGGAAACAAATTCAGCAAAGGTCGAATCGTGAATTCCTGACGGCAACACGTCTTGATTTTGAAATTCACCAGAGATCAGCTGAGGAAGCATAACACAACAATATTGTTGTGTTAATTTTAAGTCAAGAAGTCATTACTCATATCTTACCCTCCCACCCACTATCCCCACGGACCAAAATTACGGTGACAGTTTACTAAATGAATTACGGTGACCGTTTTCCAAATGCACGAATTACTGATCGGACCGGACTGTTCCGGGCGCTCGGCTTGGTGGCCATGCCCCGCATGGCCAGTCGCTTGTTCTCCGCGCTTGACGCGGAGCTTTGGCCACAAGCACCGTTGCTTCTGTAATGCGCAGGACTCCGCATCGCGTGCGGAGCACGGGTGGGAATTACGGTGGCTTGACTGACCAAGCCGGGGCTCTCGCCGGATGCACTCTCTGGTTCTTGGTTTATGTAATTTCTGGCTTCTTTCGTCTCAGAGCTTAGTGACAAATTCCCGGGAACGAAAATCAAAACAATATAATGGCGGATACCGTTCAGCAATGATCCCGGAATTGTTGTATATTCCAACACATTCAACCGTCTCGCCATAGACCCGAATTCCAAATACTTTATTTTCAGGCACGCTCGCAAAATATTCTGGATAGTCTCTCTTAATGAGATTTTTCGCTTCCATAAATAATTTATCAGTCTCCTTATATCTATAAACATAATCTTTTTCACACTTCATCGAACATCCTGAAAGTGCAATCAAAATAAAAACGGACAAAAACCTTATTATCATTTCAATCTCCCGATGAATTACGGTGACAGGTGTGACAATCCCCAAATAGAGGGCTAACAAACCCTCAAATCTCCCCGTCCTGATGGCGGAATATGCCGACGATATTCACGCTTTTGGTTGAGGGCGCAATCCGTTTGCGCGCTGTGCCGGGCGCCTCGACCTGGGCCTGTCCTGAGCGCCTGCCGGAGCTGGCAGCCGAAGGGCTCGACACGAACGGGGGGAGGTTCCCTACCCTCGGTTCGCGTTCCCCGCATCGCCAATCGCCCCGATCCAACATGCTTTCCTACACACCGGCGCTTCTGATATGGATTCGGCATGGCCAGGAAAAATGTGAACGGACGCGCTGCGCGCGCGCACTCGTCATCCTGAACTCGTTTACCTTGCGGTGGCCTTCGGCTCAGGATCCCGTGAGATTGCGCTGTGCCGGAGGGGGTCCTGAAACGAGTTCAGGATGACGACTCATGCAATGACAACGGTGAATATGGCAAAGAAACCCAGGAACCCACTCACGAATAGCCCCCGCAAACCCCGCCACGACGGCTGGACCGAGGCGCGGAAGAAGACGTTTCTGGCGGTGCTGCGCGAGAGCGGCTGTGTCGCCGACGCCTGCCGGGTGGCGGGGATTTCGACGACCTCGGCCTATCGGCTGCGGCGGCGCGATCCGGCAATGGCGGGGCTCTGGGACGCGGCGCTGGCCGACGGGCTGCGCGGGCTGGTCGCGGTGGCGCACGAACATGCCACCATCGGCAAGGAGACGGTGATCTACCGGGGCGGTGCGGAGGTCGAGCGACGGGTGGCGCCGTCGGATTCGCTGATGGCGCTGCTGATCAAGCGCGGCGATCTCGGCGGGCGGATCGGATCGCGCACCGCCGACCAGGTGATCACCTGGGAAGAATGGCAGGATGGCGTGCGCTTTGACGCCGAGGGCAAGAAGATCGACGAGCGCGAGGAGGCGGAACAGGTGCGCGCCTCGCTCGACCGGAAGCTGGACGCCATGCGGCGGGCATTTCTGGCGCGGGACGCAAGGGAGCGCGAGGCGGAGAACGCGCGGCTGCACGCGGCGGAGGAGCGGATCCGGGCGGCCGAACAGCGGGCGGCGGAGCTGGAGGCACGAAATGCGGCGGGGCGCGGCGGCCGAGGGGAAGCAAGCGAGCGGCACTCGGCATCCTGAACCGGGTTCAGGATGCCGTGAGATCGGGCTGTGCCGGTGGGGGGCCTGAGCCGAAGGCCAGCGCAAGGGAAACGCGTTCAGGATGAGGATGACAGGCCCCTTGAAAGGGGAACCGCTTACCTTCCCCTCCCCGCATCCATCCCGAAAACTGCACCGCCAGCGCAACCTCCGCGCGGGGGCGGCGTTTCATGGGGTGCAATAATATTTTGATGGAGGCCGATATGGCAAAGCAAACGGACGGGGGGACGAAGGGGAAGAAACAGGAAGCTGCGGCCAATCGGCGTCGCGGGACGCTGCGGCTGGCGCTGATGCCGACGCGGGTGCGGGCTGGCGGCGCGGCCGGTCGGTCGCCGCTGGCCGGGCGGCCGGTGCTGGCGCCGCGGGGGGCGGGCTGATGGCCTTTACCCAGCTTGACCCGCCGCTGCCGGTGTTTGTTGTCGATCGGGGCAACGGACTGGCCCACGGGGTGATCGACTATGGCCCGGAACATAATCTGATCTGGGTCACGGCGATCGACGACAGCGGCGAAATCTGGTGCGCGCCGAACCCGATGGTGCGGATGCAGAATAACTGGACCATGGGCCGCAAGCACCGCGACCGTCCGGCTGCGACCGGAGAGCGGCGCGGCGGGGCGGGGGATGTGACGCCGATCTCGCCGGGGTTGTGAGCCGGGGGTGACGTGCAATTAGGGTGACCGGGGCAAGAATCCTTTGATTACCCTGTCCTGTTCC
>NZ_CAXXUT010000002.1:0-29059 GCF_963677535.2 uncultured Parasphingorhabdus sp.
TCGGCCAAAACTTCCGTCCGGATCGCCTCGACCTCCGGAACAATCAGATCGGGCCGGTGCTTCTCGACGGCCGCGCGCAATTCTGCACCGTCGAGCATCGAGAAGATCTCCCGAGCGTCGGCAACCTGCATGGCTGGCGCATTGTCATAGGCATCGCAGGCAATGACATACGCACCAAGCCGCTTGGCCGAGATAACAAATTCCCGGCCCAGTTCGCCGGAGCCGAGGAGAAGGATTTTCTTGGTAAAGGTCATGGGGTGGCCATAGCCAAAGCCAGTGGTCTCGTCATCCTGAACTTGTTTCAGGACCTCCTCCGCCTGATCCAGAATCTGCTGGCAAGAGTGAGAAGAGTCCGCAACAAGTTCAGCATGACGAAAGTGATCTGGCCGCCCCCGCTCGCCATCATCGCTTCCATCCGGCGCTCCATTACCTTTTCCGACACGTCCTCTACATGGGCACTAATATGGCCCGACTAAGACCACCTGTGACCGAACGGGTCTGTCAGCCGCCCGGAACGGTCGCCGCAAGACCGGTCTTCCACCGGACGGACGACTGCGACAGGTGCATATGCTCGCTTGCACCGAAAGCTTCCGGTTGGAGCAAGATCGCTGCCCCGGTATTTTCCCCTTCCGGGCGCCGGCATTTGTTGCAGATTTGCCTCACCCTGCCAGATTCGGATATTTCCTGTTTGATATATTATATCATATCCCCTATCTAGCGGACGATTCCTGTCCCCAAGATATAAGAGATAAATGTGTCACACAGAAAATTCCTGATTTCCGCTGCCATTCTGGCGCTGCCCGCAACTCCTGCCTTTGCCCAGCAGGAAAAGACCGCCGAACAGCGCTCCACCGGCCTCGCCGATGATTTTCACGATGACGATATGATCATCGTTACCGCTCCTTATGTCGACCAGCTCGACATATTGGCCGGCACCTCGGCGCTCTCCGGCGATGATCTTGCAAAAGATTTGCGCGGCCAGATCGGGGACAGCCTGACATCCCTGCCCGGCGTATCGTCGACCAGTTTCGCGCCCGGTGCCTCGCGGCCTGTGTTGCGCGGGTTTCAGGGGCCACGCGTAAAGGTGCTGACCGACGGCATCGGTTCGCTCGACGCATCCAACACTTCGGTGGACCATGCGGTGACCATTGATCCGCTCACTGCCCAGCGGGTCGAGGTTCTGCGCGGCCCTGCGGTCCTGCTCTTCGGCGGCGATGCGATTGGCGGCGCGGTCAATGTCATTGACAAGCGCATTCCCCGCGACGTGCCGGAAGATGCAATCCACGTGGATGCAATCGGCGGATACGGCAGCGCCGCCGATGACTGGAGCCTCGCCGGATCGGTCGACGTCCCGCTGACGTCCAAGCTCGTGATCCATGCGGACGGCAGTTTCCGTGACAGCGGTGATGTTCGGGTTCCCGGATATGTCCTGTCGCCCGAACTGCGCGCAGACCTGCTGGCCGACGCGGCCGAAGAGACCGAGGAAGGTCACCTCGAGGAAGCGGAAGAATTGACCGAAGCCGCCAATCAGCGGGGGCGGATCGAGAATAGCGCCAGCCAGACCTACACCGCCGGTGTTGGCCTGGCCTTTATTGACGACGGCGGCCATCTCGGCGTCTCGCTAAGCTATTATGACTCGGACTATGGCGTCCCGAGCCGACCCGGCACCGAACATGCGCACGGCGAGGAAGAAGAGGATGATCACGATCATGACGACGACGATCATGATGAAGACGAGCATCACGACGAAGAAGCGCCCGTAACAATCGGGCTGGAACAGATCCGGGTCGACCTGCGCGGCGGCGTCAATCTCGGCGGCTTTTTTGAATCGCTGAATTTCCGTGCCGGCTATTCGGACTATGAGCATACCGAGTTTGAAGGCGATGAAATCGGAACCGTTTTCTCGGTATCGGGTATCGAGGCGCGGGCCGAGCTGGTCCAGGCAGACCATGACGGCTGGCGCGGCGTGATCGGGACCCAGGTTCTGGTCCGCGATTTCAACGCCATCGGAGCGGAAGCCTTTGTACCGAAAAACAGTCTGGAAAGCTGGGCCTTGTTCACGGTTCAGGAAGTTGATCTCGGCAATTGGGAAGTGGAAGGCGCAATGCGTTTCGACCAGACCGATATCAGCGCCAACAGCATCAATTTTGAGCGCAGCTTCAACACCTTCTCGGGCGCGCTGGGGCTTGCCTATGCGCCGGATGACAGCGCCTTCAAGGTCGGTGTCAATCTCTCGCGGTCGGAGCGTGCGCCCTCGGCAGAAGAACTGCTTTCCGATGGCCCGCATATCGCCACCCAGGCCTATGAAATCGGCAACCCCGATTTTACCACCGAGAAAAGCTGGGGCGGCGAACTCTATGCCCGCTGGGATAGCGACGATGTCCAGCTGAGCGCGACCGTCTATGCCAATTTCTTCGATGATTATATTTTCGAAGCAGAAACCGCTGCCGAGGAAGACGGTCTGCCGGTCTTCCAATTTTATCAGCAGGACGCGACCTATTATGGCGTCGAGGCGTCTGCCTCGGCGGTGGTCGGTCGGGCTGCCGGCTTTGACTTCATCGTTGATGGCGTAGCCGATTATGTGCACGCCAGAATCAACAATGGCGGCGGTCCGGTACCGCGGATCCCGCCGCTTCGCCTACTCGGCGGAATCGAAGCACAAAGCGGCTCCTTTGACCTGCGTGCGGAAGTCGAATGGGCCGATGGCCAAGATCGCGTCGCGGCTTTTGAAACGCCGACCGACAGCTTTACGATGGTCAACGCCTCTGTTGCATGGCGGCCATTCGGCAAGGAAGGCGGCGTGACATTGCTGGCATCGGCCAATAATATTTTCGACGTCCAGGCCCGTCGTCATGCCTCATTCACTAAAGACTATGTACCTCTGTCCGGTCGTGATATTCGCGTCAGTGCAAAGTTCAGTTTTTAGGATGTTCTAACATGCAGAAAATTACCGCAGCAATCTTGATCTCTACAATGGTGTTGCTCAGTGCCTGTGCCACCGTCAAGGGTGTCGGCAGGGATATCGAGTCGGTTGGCGAAGCCGGCCAGGATGCGATTGATTAAGAAAGCTATTACCGTTCTCCGCACTTGAAGCGGGACCTTGGTGATGACAAGTGATTATCATCCTGGGACCCGCATCATTTGCGGAGCACGACAATGCTCTAGGACGAGACTATTTCCCGCTTCTTCCGCTCGGTGGCCCACATGATGAGCAACGAGACCTCGTAGAGCAGGATCAGTGGAATTCCGAGCATCAACTGCGACACCACATCCGGCGGCGTCAGGATCGCGGCCAACGCAAAGGCGCCGACAATCATATAACGTCTCACGCCCTTCAGCTGCTGCCGGCTGACAATCCCCGCACGGTTGAGCAGCAGAAGCAGCACCGGCAGCTGGAAACAGACGCCGAAGGCGAGAATGAACTGCATCACCAGCGACAGATAGTCGCCCATTGCCGGCAGCGCTTCCTGCTGGAGACCGCCAACCGCCCCCTCGAACCCGAGGAAGAAGCGGAAAGCCGTCGGCATGACGATGAAATAGGCCAGGGACGCGCCCGCCATGAACAACAAGGGCGTCGCGACGAGAAAGGGCAGGAACGCCTTTTTCTCATTGGCATAGAGGCCGGGTGCCACGAAGGCCCATAGCTGGTTGGAGATGATCGGAAAGGCCAGGAAAAAGGCCGCAAAAATCGCCACCTTGATCTCGACGAAAAAGGCTTCGTAGAGCTTGGTGTAGATGATTTTCCCTTCGCCCGCCGGGAACGCATCGGTCAGCGGCTGCACCAATATCCCGAAAATTTCGTCGGCGAAAAATATGCTGACCAGAAAAGCCGCGCCCAGCGCCGCCACCGACCAGAGCAGTCGCTGACGCAACTCGATCAGATGCTCGATCAGCGGCGCCTTGCTCTCGTCGAGATCGGGTTGGCGCTGGTCGTTCATACCAGACCACCGGAAATCAGGCAATCTCGATTGTCCGTGACACATTTGCCAAAGCACCAAGCGGACGGGGAGGAGCCGGTTGGCAGGAACAACCGATCAGAAAGGTCCGTCATCCCTGATTGCCCTCGGTCTTGTTGACAGGAGCCGCCGCACCGGTGTCGGAGCCGGTGTCGGCCTCAGCCTCGGCCTCCGCAGACGGGCCGTCCAGCGGTTCCATAACCGGCTCGTCTACCGCACTTTCATCCGGCAGCGCCGGATGCTCGCGCATGATCCGCTCATTCTCGGACGCCCATTTCTTTTCCATTTCCTGCAGTTCGGCTTCGCGCACCATGGCATCAAGGCCGGTCCGGAAATTGGCCATGATACCGCGGCCCTTGGCCATCCATTTGCCTGCGGTTGACAACGCGCGCGGCAATTCCTTGGGGCCGATGACCACAACGGCAATGATCGCGATAATCGCGATCTCTGATATGGAAAGGTCAAACATATATTATGCGGCCCGCGATCCAGAGGCCGGCAAATCAACCAGCCGTCTTGTCAGCGGTCTTGCTGGTATCGGCTGAAAGATCACCGCTCTTGTTATCGATCTTGGGGGTCGGTTTCGCGGCATTTTCCTCTTCCTCGGTAATGCCCTTCTTGAAAGAGCGAATGCCCTTGCCGACATCGCCCATCATCTCGGAAATCCGGCCACGACCAAATAGAATCAGAACCAGCGCTGCTACAATTAAAATCTGCCAAACACTCGGTTGCATGCGATTTTCTCCTTATCCACCCTATTTAGGCAGTTTCGGTTTGGTTTTCCAGCAAAACACCATCCTGATCCGCAATATCTCGCACAGCGGATTGTTCTTCGGCATTGACCGCCTCCGCCTCGGCTTCCGCTTCCAGCTCCATCTGTTCCAGGGCCATATCGACTGGATCCAGCAAACCCGCGGCTTTCAGATCATCCAGTCCCGGTAGATCGCGGCGGCTTTGCAGACCAAAATGGGTCAGAAATTCTGCCGTCGTCGCATAGATTAGTGGCCGGCCCGGCACCTCGCGGCGGCCCGCCGGACGGACCCAGCCGGCCTCCATCAGCACATCGAGCGTGCCCTTAGCGACCTGCACGCCCCGGATGGATTCGATTTCTGCCCGGCTGACCGGCTCGTGATACGCAATGATGGCCAGCGTCTCCATCCCGGCCCGGCTGAGCTTGCGCAGTTCGGCACGCTCGCGACGGAGCAGATGGGACAGATCGGGAGCGGTCTGGAAATGCCAGCGATCGCCGGTCTTGACGAGGATGATCCCCCGCTCCCGGAAATCATCCTGCAAGTCGGCGAGGATTTGCCGGACGTCCAGCTCTTCTCCGACATAGGTCCTGATCTCGGCAATCGTCATCGGCTTGTCCGAGGCAAATAGCGTCGCCTCGATCGCGCGTTTGCCGATATCCGGTGCATCCGGCTTCTCTTCGATCAGGCTGGTATCTTCGCTGTCAAATTCACCCATTTGTCGTCGCCTTTATCCTGAGCGGTGAGAAGCTCTCTTTCTGTTGCAATTGCAGCTTCCCTTGCCGCGCGAGTTCCAGTGTCGCGAGAAAGCTCGATGCGAGCGCCGATTTGCGCAATTCGGGTGGCGCGCCAGGCGGCAGAAAATGCCGTATGTCCATCCAGTCGATCGCTTCTCCCAGCATCATCGAGACCCGCGCGAGCGCATCTTCCAGCGTCATCACCATGCGCTGCTTGACCACATGGATCGCCGGCGCACCGCGTACTTTCACACGGGAATAGGCCGCGATCAGGTCATAATATTCCGCCTGCCACTGCCGCTCTTTGACCACCCGCAATCCTTCGGGTGCGCCGCGCATGAACACATCGCGGCCAATCCTGTCGCGCGCCAGCAGCCGGGCACCGGCTTCCCGCATAGCATTCAGCCGCTCCAGCCGCATTTGCAGCCGCAAAGCCAGTTCCTCGGGTGATGGATCGATCTCCGGATCCTTGGGAAGCAGCAGACCCGATTTCAAATAGGTCAGCCAGGCTGCCATCACCAGATAGTCTGCGGCCAGTTCCAGCCGCAATGTCTGGGCGCTGGCAATATATTTGAGATATTCCTGCACCAGTTCGAGAATCGATATCTCGCGCAAGTCAACCTTCTGGTTGCGGGCGAGTGCGAGCAACAGATCGAGCGGCCCTTCCCAGCCATCGATATTGAGAGTCAGCGCGCTGTCGTCTGAAGCCGCCGGATCGGCAGGGAAGAAAAAGCCTTCATTTTCTGCCTCTTCGCTCATGCGACTGCCGCCATCAGCCCGTCCCGCCTGGCGAGCAGGCTTGCCAGCTCTTCCTCGGCTCCGGCGACGGACACATCTGCGATTGTCGACATGGCATCGTCTAGCCGCTGCCGCGTTTTGTCCGACATCGGTGACAGGCGTTCGGCAATACCGGTCATGTCGGCCATTTTTGCCCAGCAATTGAGCGCAATATCGCAACCGGCAACCTGCGCCCGCTCGGCCCGATCCGGAACCGTGCCGGACAGGGCTTCCATATCCAGATCATCGGTGAACAGCAGGCCATCAAAGCCGATGCGGTCACGAATGATATCCTGCACTACCGTTTTCGACAATGTCGATGGCGTCTCTGCGTCCCAGGCGGTGAAAAGCAAATGGCCGGTCATGCCCATCGGCGCATTTTTCAGCGTCTGGAACGGGGCAAGATCAAGCGTCAGTTCTTCGTCACTGGCGGTCACCGTTGGCAGGGCCTTGTGCGTATCGACGCTGGTCCGGCCGTGCCCTGGCAAATGCTTGACCACCCCGACCACGCCACCGCGCTGCAAGCCGTCCAGAATAGCCCGACCGAGAGCGGCCACGCGCAGGGGTTCGCTGCCCAGCGCGCGATCACCAATGACATTGTCAGCGTCCGGCTGGCGGACATCGAGCAAGGGATGGCAATCGACGCTGATGCCGACCTCGTTCAGCATGACGGCAATCGCCTGCGCATTGAGCCGCGCCGCCTCGATCGCGGTAGCGGGGGCGATGTCATAGAGCTTGTCGAAAATCTCTCCAGCCGGGAATTGGGGCCAGAGCGGGGGCTGCATTCGCGCCACGCGGCCACCTTCCTGATCGATCAGAATCGCCAGATCATCACGGCCATGGAGCGCGCGCAACTCGTCGGTCAGCGCCCTGAGCTGCGCCTTGCTGCCGATGTTGCGGCCGAACATGATATAGCCCGCAGGATTGCTGTCGCGGAAAAACGCCTTTTCATCGGCGGTCAGGCTCAGCCCCGCAATACCGAATACCGCCGGTGTCATAGCCATGATGATATTTTCTCACGCAACATGTCTTATACTCGCGCCGTTTCGCAGCCGGGTAAAGGTGAAAGCGCCGTTATCCACAGCGCTTCAACCATCAATTGCCAAAAATCAGCGAACGACGAGACAGCTTTCCCCGGCAGCTTTGAGATTGTTGCAGATTTCCTGCGCCGCTTCACGGCTGGGCGCAACCGCGTTCAGGCGGTAAATCGTACCGCCATCCAGCTTGCCGGGAATGATCTTTTTCGGCAGCGAACCGATGGCTTCAAAGCGGCGGGCATAGCCAGCCCAACTGTTGTCGGCGAGGCCAGCGGAACTGAATGCACCGAGCTGGATCAGCGCGCTTCCCGCAGCCTCGGCTGCCGGCCCGGTATCGGCCTTGCGGATTGGCGCTTCGGTGGTCGCGGCATTGCCCAGTTGCGCCGGCGTTTCCTGTCCCTCGCTGGCGGCGAAACTGGCATCGCCCTCGCCTTCAAACTGTTTCGCCTGCGGATCGTCGGGGCGAACCTTGAAATCGCCTTCCTGCGCCGCGATCAGTTCGCCGCTGCCGTCCAGCCCGCCACCATCGCGGTTCTGCAGCCAGTAGATGCCGCCGACAATAGCCGCCAGAAACAACAGGCCCACGCCGACAAATATCGCCACCCGGACCGGAGAATATTCGCCGTCTTCATCATAATCTTCGGCCGATTCCAGCCAGGGCAAACGATCGTCGTCGTCAAGATCGAGATTGTCGCGGGTGATATCTGACATTTTATGCTCCATTAGCCACAGGGCAGATCACATCGATTCTGCGGCCTCTACGCCCATCAATGCAAGACCGTTCTTCACAGTCTGCCCTATATTCTTGGCTAAGAAAAGCCTCGCCGACGTCGTTTCCGGGTCGTTAACCATTATGATCCGCTTGTCAGGCCGGTCATTGCCCAGATTATAATAGCCGTGAAAAGCGGCTGCCAGATCATTGAGATAGAATGCGACTCGGTGCGGCTCGCGCGATGCCGCTGCCGATTCGATGATCCGCGGGAATTGCGCCGCCAGCTTGACGAGTTCCAATTCCTCCTCGCCGAGACGGTCCAGATGCGCAGCGGACGGCACCACGCCGTCTTCAGCCGCCTTGCGCAGCATCGACTGGATCCGGGCATGAGCATATTGCACGTAAAAGACCGGATTGTCGCGCGAGGCTTCCATCACCTTGGCAAAATCAAAGTCCATCTGCGCGTCCGCCTTGCGGGTCAGCATGGTGAACCGCACGGCATCCTTGCCGACTTCAGCGACCATGTCGGCGATAGTGACAAAATTGCCGGACCGTTTCGACATTTTCTCAGGCTCGCCATTGCGCAGCAAGCGGACCATCTGCACCAGCTTGACATCGAATTTGGTCTTGCCGCCGGTCAGGGCCGCGACCGCGGCCTTGATCCGCTTGACGGTGCCACTGTGATCAGCGCCCCAGATGTCGATCAGTTCGTCGGCGCTTTGCGCTTTCTGGAAATGATAAGCGAGATCGCCACCAAAATAGGTCCAGCGTCCGTTGGATTTCTTGATCGGGCGATCCTGGTCGTCGCCAAATTGCGTCGACCGGAACAGCGGCAGTTCGACTGCTTCCCAATCATCAATCACCTTGCCCTTGGGCTGCTCCAGCACCCCGTCATAGACGAGGTCGCGGGAGCGTAGCTCGGCCTCGGCGGCGTCCGCCTTGCCCGCTTCGTGCAATTCTGCCTCGGAGGAAAAAACATCGTGGCGGATACCCAGCATGGCCAGATCGGAACGGATCATGTCCATCATCTTGGCGACCGCCGCCTTGCGGAAGGTCAGCAGCCAGTCGGCTTCCGCAGCATCCTTGTATTTTTCGCCAAACTCGGCGGCCAGAGCCTCGCCCACCGGCTTGAGATAGTCGCCCGGGTAAAGGCCTTCAGGTATCGTGCCGATATCCTCGCCCAGCGCCTCGAGATAACGCAGATGCGCCGAGCGGGCGAGCGTGTCGACCTGCGACCCGGCGTCATTGACATAATACTCGCGGATCACCTTATGCCCGACAGCCTCGAGCAGATCGGCCAGCGCGTCGCCGACCACCGCGCCGCGGCAATGGCCCATGTGCATCGGTCCGGTCGGATTGGCCGAAACATATTCGATATTGACCGTGACACCCCGGCCCTTGTCGGAGCGGCCATATTCCGGTCCCAACTGCTCGATTTCCAGCAGTTCACCGAGCAAGACCGGCGCTGCAACCCGCATGTTGATGAAGCCGGGACCGGCAATATCGACCGACTGCACATCATCCAGCGCGTCCAGCTTCTCCGCAATTTTTCCGGCCAGGTCGCGCGGCTTCATGCCCGCCGCCTTGGACAGGACCATCGCCGCGTTGGTCGACAGGTCACCGTGCGACGGATCGCGCGGCGGCTCCAGCGTGACATTCCCGCGATCAACGCCGGAGGGAAGTATCTCCGCTTCGGTCAGTTCATCCAATATCGCATCAATATGCTTCTGAAAAATATGGAACAGCATGATTGGTTCAGTTCGTCACAGGAAAAGGGGCCCGACAGGATCAGGCACGGTTGGTTGGCAATTCAGGCGACCCTTATCGGGTTGCGTTATACTGTAGCTGCGCCTGGCTCAGTTGAAAACCGACCAGCAGTTCGAACGAGGATCGCGCGACTGCAGCCTTGATTGTCGGATCGGCGAGCGGATCGAGCGCCGCGTCGGGATCACCGGCCTTACGGCGGCGGGTCAGGCGTTCGATCACCTCGTCCGGCAGGCGCGCGGCAGAAGCGTCGACATAGGCACCCGCCTTGGCGGAAGCCGTCGCCCGATAGGCGCCATCGGCAAATTGCAGGGTCACGTTGCCGACCCGCTTGGCAACCACAGCGGTGCCGCCTTGGACGACCGTCGAGAAATAGGGAATGGTAACCGTACGGGCGCCGGCCGGATTGGTCCGCGACGCGTGGACATCAAAGGCCGCTTCGCTGTAAATCCGGGCGCTTTCACTGTTGCAGGTGGAGCGGACATTGGTGATATAGGCGACCACGTCGATGGCGCTGGCATCGGTGCTGCTGGCCGGGTTGAAGATGGTGATGTCGCCGGTGTGATCAGGCACCGCAACCGCCGGACAACCGCTGCGGATTACCGAAATACCGACGCCCGAGCTAAGGTCGATTGCGCCTTCCCGCGCACATCCGGTGACCGCCAGAACCGCGACCCCTGCCAAAACCATTTTTTTCAACCGGCCATTCGCCATCATTTTCAATCCTTGCCTTTGATCACGGGCTACACACATAGGTTCCATGCGCGCCGATAAAAATTTCGCAACCCTTATCTGGGCCTTTAATGCGGTGCAACCGTCCAGAAGATGAACAGACGGGCTTTTCGCCGGTGAACTTATTCCCTAAGAGCTGAGACCATGATTGATTCCGATAAGCAGAAACGGCAGATTGACTTGCTTGTGGCCGCACCACGCGGCTTTTGCGCAGGTGTCGACAGGGCGATAAAAATCGTTGAACTGGCGATAAAAAAATATGGCGCGCCGGTCTATGTCCGGCACGAAATCGTGCATAACCGCTATGTTGTCGACGAATTAAAGAAACTGGGCGCGATATTTGTCGAGGAACTGGACGAGGTTCCGGACGGCGTTCCGGTGGTCTTTTCTGCCCATGGCGTGCCCAAGGCGGTCCCGCACAAGGCCGAGGAACGCGGGCTGGAATATCTCGATGCGACTTGCCCGCTGGTCTCCAAAGTCCATCGGCAGGCAGAACGGCAGACCGAGGCGGGACGCCATATCATTTTTGTCGGTCATGCCAATCACCCCGAGGTCATCGGCACCTTCGGCCAGGTTGATGAAGGCCGGATGACGCTGGTCGAAACGCTGGCCGATGTCGAAGCCTTGAACCCCGAGGATCCCGAAGCGCTGGCCTTCCTGACCCAGACCACCTTGTCGGTCGATGATACCCACGCGATCGTCGAGGCGTTGCAACGCCGCTTTCCCAATATTGTCGGTCCGAAAGGCGAAGATATCTGCTATGCCACCTCCAATCGTCAGGATGCGGTGAAAAAGATTTCCGAAACCTGCGAGCTGGTTCTCGTGATTGGCGCACCCAACAGCTCGAACAGCCTGCGTCTGGTCGAAGTTGCCGAACGCGGCGGCGCTATCGCCAAACTGATCCAGCGGGCCGATGAAATCGACCTCGCGTGGCTGGATGGCGTCACCACCCTGGGCCTGACCGCCGGGGCCTCGGCACCGGAAATACTGGTTCGGGAAGTCGTCACCTTGCTCGAAGACCATTTTGAGATCAATGAAGAGAAAGTCCGCACCACTGACGAGAATATGGTCTTCAAGCTGCCACGCGGTCTAGAAGCGGCCTGATGGCAGTCTATACGAAGGTTAGCGCAGAAGAAATCGACCGGTTTCTCTCGCGTTTCGACGTTGGCACGCTGGTTTCCGCCAAAGGGATTGCCGAGGGCGTCGAGAACAGCAATTATCTGCTGGAAACAACGCAGGGCAAATTCATCCTGACGCTCTATGAAAAGCGCGTCGATCCTGCCGACCTGCCCTTTTTCATTGCCCTGCTCGACCATCTTGCCCGAGCCGGCTGTCTGGTGCCGCCGATGATCGCGGATCGCGAGGGCACCAAGATCCAGCAATTGTGCGGGCGCAGCGCCTGTCTCATCACCTTCCTGCCCGGCGTATCGGTCAGCCACCCGACCCCGGACCAGGCCAGGGCAACCGGCCGGGCGCTGGGAGACATGCACCGCGCACTGGAAAATTTCGTGCCGGAGCGCCGCAACAGTATGGATCACGAAGGCTGGCGGGCGCTGGCCGACCAATGTGGTCCTGCGCAACTCGATGATATCGCACCCGGTTTGGCCGAGGCGATCGCGCAGGAACTCGACCATCTCGACCAATATTGGCCGGATGATCTACCGCGCTCGGCCATTCATGCCGACCTGTTCCCCGACAATGTGTTGATGCTGGAAGACCGGGTGACCGGACTGATCGACTTCTATTTCTCCTGCACCGATATCCGCGCCTATGATCTCGCGGTTACCCATGCCGCCTGGTGCTTTTCCGATGACGGTACCGAATTTTACGCGCCGATATCCCGCGCCCTGCTGGAGGGCTATGGTTCGGCCTTCCCGCTCAGCGAAGCCGAACGCCGGGCGCTGCCGCTGCTGGCCCGCGGTGCGGCCCTGCGCTTTCTGCTGACCCGGGCCTATGACTGGATCAACACCCCGGCCGACGCGATGGTGACACGCAAGGACCCGCAGGCCTTTCTCAACCGGCTGCAACATTACCAGAATCACGAGGATATTTTTACCGCATGACCGAACCGAAAATTGTCGAGATCGCCACCGATGGCGCTTGCAAGGGCAATCCCGGCCCGGGTGGCTGGGGTGCGCTGATCCGGCACGGTGACAAGGAAAAGGAAATTTCCGGCGGCGAGCCGGATACGACCAACAACCGGATGGAATTGCGCGCCGCGATCGAGGCGCTCAACGCGCTGAAGCGGCCGTGCAAGGTCAAGCTCTCGATCGACAGCACCTATGTCAAAGACGGCATTACCAAATGGATTTTCGGCTGGCAGAAAAACGGCTGGCGGACCGCGGCTCGCAAGCCGGTCAAGAATGCCGATCTCTGGCAGGATCTGCTAAAGGCGGTCGAGCCGCACCAGATCGAATGGAACTGGGTCAAGGGCCATGCCGGTGACGCCGACAACGAGCGCGCCGACCAGTTGGCGAGCGACGCTGCCATGAACGTCGCTGCCTATCGCCGCGGATTTTAAGCCAAGAGTCTAGCTATTGTCTTCAATCTCGGCATTCGGTCCGTTTTTCAGAATCGAGCTGATCGCGTTTTTTGCGCTGGCCTTGCTGGAATAGCCCTCGGTCGAGAAGATGACTTCGCTATTATATTTGAAGCGAACGCGAAACTCGCCCTTCTTGTCTTTCCAGATTTCAAACTTGTGCGCCATTGCTGTCATCTCCTTCGGTTGAAGGCTGAACTATTGCGCAATCCGCCGGCCCGCGCAACCGGGCCGATGTAAAACGATGTTTCCTAGAAAAAACGGGATGCCGCATACCGGCTGGCATCAACAGCGCGCAGACTTTCATCGGCGGTCTGGTCCAGCAGCAGTGAGCCGGCCAGTTTGGCTGCAGCGGGGGCCGTCTGGATTCCGAAGCCGCCCTGCCCCGCGAACCAGAAAAAATCTTCGGCAGTCGAATCGAAACCGATGACCGGCAGCCGGTCCGGAGCAAAGCTCCGCAAGCCCGCCCATTTCCGGCTGACCCGCTTAATGTCCACATCCATTACCTTTTCAAAACGGTCGATGGCGGTTGCAACACTCAGTTCGTCCGGCGCCACATCACCGGGCAGCGACGGTATTTCGTCATGCGGGCTGAGCCAATAGGCCCCGCCGGCCTCCGGTTTGAAGTAAAAGCTGCCATCCAGCCCGACGACCAGCGGCATCGCCTGTGAGGAAGGCGGATCGGTTTCGATCTGCACCATATTGCGGATCAGCGGCTGGATGCCGACCGGAGTAACGCCAGCCATCCGCGCGATAGTATCAGCCCAGGCACCGGCGGCGTTGACCAACAGGACTGCGCGGCAACTATGGTCGCCAGCGGTCAACTCCCATAGGCCGTCCTTTTTCGTGATCGCGCTGACCGGCGCCCGGCAGATCAGCTTGACGCCCTTGCGGCTGGCACTTCTGAGATAGGCCGCATGCAGCGCCGCTACATCGATATCGCGGCAATCCGGTTCATAGACAGCATGTTGCCAGGCCGGCTTCAGATCGGGAACCAGGGCAGCAGTCTGCTCCCGCGACCAGCGCTCCATTCGGACGCCGCTGTCGGCAAAATCAGCCAGAAACTGCTCGGCCAGATGCTGCTCGTCATCGCGACCGATATTCACTGCACCGCGCGGGCCGAGAAAGGGCGTTTCCGAAAAATCCTCCGGCGGCGTTTCCAGAAAGGCGCGCGAAGCGGATGTCAGCGGCTGAACCAGCGGCCCGCCATAGCTTTCGGTCCAGAAAGCGGCCGAGCGACCGGTCGAATGATAGCCGGGATGGTCCTCCGCCTCGAGCAGCAGAACCGAACGATCCGCTCCGATTTCGGCGGCTATGCTGGCACCGGCAATGCCGGCTCCGATTATAATAACGTCATATTGCTTCATGTTTTTGGGGTTACCCGGTCGAGAAAGGAAAAACAGCTGGCGAGCGCGTCGTTGCGCACCTGATCAACTTCACGGAAAATTTCATGCGCGGCTTCCGCGCCATAAAGTTTCAGTTCGGCCCGCGGTATCAGATGCACCGCCCGCTCTATGGTTGGATGATCGACCAGTTCATCGGTCGATGTTGCCAGCACCAGAACCGGCAAGTCCATCTGCATCAGCCGATTGCGATGGCGCAACTGACGGGTCGAGGAATAGGCACGTTCGACCCAGCGCCAGCTCGCCGGCCCGAGCCGCACGTAGGGACGCTCGCGGAACCAGAAAAATTCGTCCGCATAGCGGTCCGCATCATGGGTCAGCAGAGCCTGCCGCGGGACATAGGGCTCCAGCGGATTTTCGATCGGCTTCCAGGCCCGCCGCGCGCCGCGGCCTATCATGCACATGATTTTTGCCGCCAGCTGCGCGGCCCATTCCGGCATACCGCCGCCAGCCGGCGCGAGCATTGGCGCGCTTAAAATCGCCGCATCGGGCCGGATCCGCTGTTCGGTCATCGCCCGCAAGACAATATGTCCGCCCATGCTGTGACCGACGACGATATGCGGCCCGGGGTGGCTGGCGCGCCATGCACCGAACAGCGCCTCCAGATCCCCGACCCATGTCGCGAAATCGTCGATATGCCCGACATGCGGGTGCGGCCCGCATCGCCCCGATCCGCCCTGCCCGCGCCAGTCGACCGAAGTAACATTCCAGCCGCGCGCGTGAAAATCATGGAAGGTTTCAAGATATTTTTCGTAAAAATCGGCCCGCCCGGTCATGAACAGGACCGATCCTCTCGCCTCTTGCTGCCGCACATCCTGCAACCAGTCGAACTTGCGGAATTGCCAACCGTCCGGACCGCTCCATGTCCCTTCTGTTGCATCGGCCGGGACCGACCGGCGATCAAAGCGCTGCTCTTTCAAGTCTGTCATATCACGCTTTATCGTTGTCACAGGGTCGGAAAGAAACCGTTCGAAAAATCATGGTTACTATTTGGTAAGGCAAATTCACTAGACGGTCTGCCCATGGATAGCGAAACTTTCATCTACTTGCTCTGGGGCGGATTGGCAATTGCACTGATTGCAGCGGCCGTTACGGATCTCAAAAGCCGCCATATCTCCAACTGGCTGAACCTGGGCATAGCCCTCGGCGCACCGATATTCTGGATAGCCAGCGGTATGACCATCTGGCCGGAGATGATCGCGCAAATAGGCCTGGCTGCTGTCATATTCACCATATTTGCCGCCATGTTCGCGGTCGGCGCGATGGGTGGAGGCGACGTCAAACTGCTGACCGCCCTGTCCCTGTGGATGCACTGGCTGACATTTCTGGAACTGCTGGTGATCATGTCGATCGCAGGCGGCCTGCTGACTTTGTTAATGATGATCAGCAAGACAATCCGAAAGACCGAAGGCCCAATAAAGGTTCCCTACGGGGTCGCGATCGCATTTTCCGGGCTCTGGATGATCTGGGGCATCACGGGACATAGTTCACAAACGATATTTTAACCATTTTACTCGAAAGAGGCAATGACCGCCAATGGAACCAATCGGGCGGGGGCATTCAGGAGGCGTTAGACGTCATGGACAAGAAGAAAATCATTTTGCTGGTTGGCGCACTGATCGTAGCTGCGGTTACGGCATTGCTCGCGAAGAATATGTTTGATGGTGCCTCCGCGCCGCAAGTTGCTGCGAAGAAGGCCGAAGTTCTTGGCGAGGAAATTCTCGTCGCAACCCGCGCCCTGCCGGTTGGCACAATCATCACGCCCGACAGTTTCCGTTTCCAGCCATGGCCGAAGGATCTGGTCGAGGAAGCCTATTTCATGAAGGAAGGCACGGACGTAGAGACGCTCGCCGGCACGGTTGTCCGCAATCCGGTTACCGCCGGCCAGCCGCTTACCAAGGGCGCACTGGTGGCACCGGGTGATCGCGGCTTCCTTGCTGCAGCCCTCGGCCCCGGCATGCGCGCCGTCACTATTCCGGTATCGGGACTGACCGGCGTTGCAGGCTTTGTATTTCCGGGCGACCGGGTCGACCTGATGCTGACCCAGTCGGTCCAGGGAGAAGGCCCCGAGCTGAAGGTTTCCGAAACCGTGATCCGCAATCTGCGCGTATTGGCCACCGACAACCGCGTAACCGCAACCACGAATGAAGCCGGACAGCAGGTCGCCAAAAAGGCCAAGCTCGTCACGCTCGAGGCCACGCCGAAAATTGCCGAGCAGATTTCGGTCGCCCAGACTCTCGGAACGTTGAGCCTGTCGCTGCGTTCGCTTGCCGACAGCGCCGCCGAACTCGAGGAAGCCATTGCTTCCGGTGCGATCAAGCTGCCCAAAACCGATGATCCGGTTGCCGAGGCCGACATGATCCGCTCGCTGGCTGCGCGTCCAACCAGCACGAAATCCAGCTTCTCGACCGGCGGAGACGTGTCGCGCTTTGAAACGCGCTCGCCACCACCACTGGCCGAGAAGGAAAAACCCAAAGGTCCGGTAGTCCGCGTAGCACGCGGCAACACGGTCAATGATATCGAATTTGGAGACAAATAATGGCCGTAGTATCTGCACAGCCTGGACGCCCGGCGAAAAAGGCAATCGGCATGTCCGTTGTTGCCGCCCTCGCCATGGCTCTGGTTGCCAACAGCACCACTGCACTTAACGCCCAGTCGGTCAATGTATCCCAGCCGAGTTCCCGGATCACCTTATCGGTCGGCCGTGGCAAGCTGATCACCCTGCCCGCTTCGATCGAAGATATTTTCATTGCGGAAAATGCGATTGCCGACGTTCAGGTTCGCTCGCCGCGCCAGATCTATATTTTCGGCAAAAAAGGCGGCCAGACGAGCTTTTACGCAACCAGCGCGTCCGGAAAGGTTATCTATTCGGCTGAAGTCTCCGTCGGCGCGGAAATATCCTCAATCGACCAGATGCTGAATCTGGCCATGCCGGATGCCAATATCGCGGTCAGCACGACCAACAATTTCGTACTGCTCACCGGCACTATCGCCGATCCGGATGATGCGGAAGAAGCAGAGAATCTGGTTCAGGCCTTTGTCGGCGATACCACCCGGGTGGTCAGCCGCCTGAAAACAGCGACACCGATGCAGGTCAACCTGAAAGTCCGCTTTGCCGAAGTCAGTCGTTCGCTGGCCAAGGAAATCAACGGCAATCTGTTGACCCGTGACACCACTGGCGGCTTCCAGTTCGGTGTATCCCGTGGGCGCGACTTCGGTTCGATCACAGATTTCGACACGTCGTCCTTTCCGAGCCTGGACGCATCCAGCCTGTTTGGCTTGCCCGCGGGTTCTGTCTCGCTGCCGTTCAACACCGCGACCGGCCAGTTCGTGACGGCCGGTGGAACCGCTTTCAACTATAATACCGGTTCAGAGCTCAACACCATACAGGCCGCAGGCCGCCTGTTCGGCATTGACATCGCGACCGCTCTGGACGTGTCCGAACGTGTTGGCCTGGTCAGCACTCTGGCGTCGCCGAATCTGACCGCCATATCGGGCGAGACTGCGACATTCTTGGCGGGCGGCGAGTTCCCCATCCCGATTTCAACCGGTCTGGGCGAGGTTTCCGTCCAGTATAAGAATTACGGTGTCAGCCTGTCCTATACGCCGACCGTGCTTTCCAACGGCCGGATCTCGATCCGCGTGGCACCGGAAGTATCGGAAATCACCACCAATGGTGCCGTGATCATCAATGGTTTCAGCATTCCGGCGGTTTCGACCCGGCGGGCAGAAACCACGGTCGAACTGGGATCGGGCGAAAGCTTCATGATCGCCGGCCTTATGCAGAACAGCTACAACTCGGCAATCGCAAAAACCCCTGGTCTGGCCGATGTTCCCATTCTCGGCGCGTTGTTCAAGTCGGATGGCTATAGCCGCAACGAAACAGAGCTGATGATTGTGGTCACCCCTTATCTGGTCAAGCCGGTGAGTGACAACGAGATCGTTTTGCCGACCGACGGCTTCAAGGCTGCCAATGATGCGGAACGGTTCCTGATGAACCGCAACCATTCCGGCACCGGCGGCGAGCGTCCCAAGCCGACTGTGGCTCCAGCCACGCCGGACAGCCAGAGCTTTGGCAGTCTGCAGACTCCGGCTCCGGTCCAGTCAGCCAAAAAATCCGGGAATTCGGGCAGCAGCGCTCCCGGTTTCAGTTTCGATAAATAAGCCCGATCAGGAGAACAGATCATGCGCATCGTTTCAATGGCACTCATCACCGCTCTCGGGCTCTCGGTTACCGCTTGCGGCAGCACCACCGCGAACCGGAGCGTCTACAGCGAACGCCAGCCGGTGGTTTCCAAAGCGAATTTCGTACTGGACCTGAATGCCGGGAGTGGCGGCCTGTCTTCTGCGGAGCAAAACCGTCTGTCCGGCTGGTTCGACGCGCTCGAACTGGGCTATGGTGACCGGGTGTCGATCGACGACCCGGGCTATGCGGCCAGCCCGGTCGCCAAGGCGGCGGTCGAGAATATCGTCGCGGGCTACGGCTTGCTCATCAGCGAGAACGCACCGGTTACCGAAGGCCATGTTCCTGCCGGCCTGATGCGGGTCGTTGTGACGCGCACCAAGGCCTCGGTGCCGGGATGCCCCGATTTCAGCTATCGCAGCCACACCGATTTTCAGGTGCGGACCAGCGAAAATTACGGTTGCGGAACAAACAGCACGCTTTCTGCGATGATTGCCAATCCGGAAGATCTGGTCCGCGGCCAGACGGCCGATGGCGAGGATCAGTCGCGGGCTTCGAAGGCCATCCGGGCCTATCGTGACAAGAATGTTGGAGGACAATAATGAACGCTCCCTGGAAACCTGGCTCGGTCAACGGCCGTGAACCATTTGCCGCTTTTGTCTGCGATGATGACACGCTCGAAATACTCCGGCCGGTGGCCGAAGAAATGGGCTGGCCGATCGACAAATGCAGCAAGGGTGGTCTGCGCAATGCGATCCAGACACTCTCTGTTTCCGCCAGCCCCAATATCCTGCTGGTGGATCTGTCGGAATCCGGCGATCCGCTGAACGATATCAATTCGCTGGCCGAGGTCTGCGAACCCGGCACCGTGGTGGTAGCCATGGGCCAGGTCAACGACGTGCGTCTCTATCGCGACCTGATCGTCAGCGGTCTGCAGGACTATCTTTTGAAACCGTTCAGCCCGGATCAGCTGCGTGACGTATTGGCCCAGGCCCAAGCGGTCCTCAACGCGCCGAAGGTTGACGATCAGCAGGCAGAAAAGCCGCATATTTCAACCGCCGTCATCGGCACCCGTGGCGGCGTCGGCGCGTCGACCATCGCCACGTCGCTGGCCTGGCTGCTCAGCCATGACCGGGAGCGGCTGACCGCATTGCTCGATCTGGATGTCCATTTCGGCACCGGCGCGCTGTCGCTGGACCTGGAGCCCGGCCGCGGCCTGACCGATGCGATCGACAATCCGAGCCGGATCGATGGCCTGTTCATCGAACGGGCGATGATCAAGGCCAATGAGAAACTGTCGCTGCTATCCGCAGAGGCACCGATCAATTCACCGATCCTGACCGACGGCACCGCCTTCTTCCAGCTACAGGAAGAATTCCGCGCCGCCTTCGACTGCACGGTGATTGACCTGCCGCGCGACATGCTGATCAACTATCCTCATCTTCTCGGTGATGTAAATGCTACCGTGATCGTCACGGAACTGACGCTCGCTTCGGCGCGCGACTGCATTCGCTTGCTGTCCTGGCTGAAGTCCCACGCCGCGCAGAGCAAGGTCTATGTCGTGGCCAACAAGGTACAGACGGCCAATCTGGAAATCAGCCGGCAGGACTTCGAAAGCTCCATCGAGCGCAAGATTGATATCATGATACCGCATGATGCCAAGACCGCTGCGCAGGCGGCCAAACTGGGTCAGGCCATGGTCGAGGCCGGCAAAGCGAGCAAGGCCTCGGCAAAAATCGTCGAACTGACCAGTCTGGTTCTCGGCTCCGTAAGCGGTGGTGAAGACCCGGAAGAGGCAGGCAGCAAAAAATCGTTTATGAATAAATTTGGCGATTTCAAATCACTTCTGCCGTCAAAAAAAGCCAAGGAAGAAACTCCTGAAGCCTGAACCAGGCGGCAGATTTTCTTCGGCTTTATAGGGATTAGACAATGGGTATAATGCAAATTGCGATATTGGGTACCGGTGTTATGGCGGTTCTGCTGCTGCTCATCTTTGCCTATGCCGGCCCATCACAATCCAAGGCCTCGGCGCGACGACTTGATAAAGTCAAATATCGCCATTCGGATAGCGACAATGTCCGGGTGGAAGCGCAAATGAAAAAAGCGCTCTCGGCGCGGCGCAAGACCATGCGTCCCCGGGGCGAGAATATGACCAAGCTGGAAAGGCTGGCCATCCGGCTGGAAAAAACCGGCAAACAATGGCCGCTGTCCTATTTTTTCTACGCCGCTGGCGGTCTGTTCGTGGTCGTATCCGGCCTGCTTCTGCTCAAGGGCGCACCGCTTCTGCTATGCCTGTTCGTCGGCCTTCTGGTCGGCGCCGGGATCCCGCATTTTGTCGTCGGCTTCCTGATCAACCGGCGGGTATCCAGGTTTACCGCCTCGTTCCCCGATGCAATCGAACTGCTCGTTCGTGGCCTTCGCTCGGGCCTTCCGGTGACGGAAACCATTGGCGTGGTCGCCAAGGAAATCGACGGCCCTGTCGGCGAGGAATTCCAGAAAGTGGTGGATCGGATCAAGATCGGCCAGACGATGGAGGATGCGCTGCAGGAAAGCGCGAAGCGAATGGAAACACCGGAATTCCAGTTCTTCTGCATCACGCTGGCGATCCAGAGGGAAACCGGCGGCAACCTGGCCGAAACATTGTTCAATCTTGCCGATGTTCTGCGCAAGCGCGGACAGATGAAACTGAAGATCAAGGCAATGTCGTCGGAATCCAAGGCTTCGGCCTATATCGTCGGATCGCTGCCGTTCATTGTCTTCGGGCTGGTTTACACCGTGAACCCGACATATCTGGCCGGCTTTTTCTATGAAGAACGTCTGATCATCGCAGGCCTGGGTGGCCTCTGCTGGATGGGCATTGGCGTGTTCATCATGGCTAAGATGGTCAATTTCGAAATTTAGGATGAAGGTGCAAGGCAAATGACAAGCGGCGGCGGACCAACATTATTCGGCATAGACGTGCTCTGGGTGGCGACCATTCTGGCAGCCGTTGCCACTGCGGCTGTATTTTTCGCAATCTACGCCGCCGTGACGGTCCGCGACCCCATGGCGAAACGGGTCAAGGCCCTCAATGAGCGCCGCGAACAGCTGAAAGCAGGCATCACCGCCTCAACCACCAAGAAGCGGGCAAAGCTGGTCCAGCAAAATGACACCACCGATCGCATGCGCAACATGCTCGCGTCGATGCAGGTCTTGCAGGACACCCAGGTCAAGGAAGCGCAGCAGAAGCTGGCACAGGCCGGCATCCGCTCCAAGGACATGGCTTTTGTCATCATTTTCAGCCGTCTCGTGCTGCCGATCATATTGGGCGGTGGCGCGGCGCTGGCCATCTACGGGTTTAACTATTTGTCCGACTGGTCCGATCTCAAGCGTTTCGGCGTCTTCGCCGGTGCAGCGATCGCCGGTTATAAAGGGGCTGATATTTACGTAAACAACCTGATCGCCAAGCGCACCGACCTGATCCGCAAGGGCCTGCCGGACGCTATTGATCTGCTCGTCATCTGTGCGGAAGCCGGTCTCACCGTCGACTCCGCCTTTGCCCGGGTTTCAAAGGAACTCGGCAGCGCCTATCCGGAGCTCGCCGACGAATTTTCGCTGACCTCGATCGAGCTGGGCTTTCTGACCGAGCGGCGGCAGGCTTTTGAAAATCTCGCCTATCGCGTCAATCTGGACCATATCAAGGGCGTGGTAACAACCATGATCCAGACCGAAAAATATGGTACACCACTCGCGTCATCGCTGCGGGTCCTGTCAGCGGAATTCCGTAACGACCGGATGATGCGCGCCGAAGAAAAGGCGGCCCGTCTGCCAGCCATCATGACGATACCGCTGATCATGTTCATTCTGCCGACATTGTTCATCGTGATCCTCGGCCCCGCAGCCTGCTCGATCTCCGATGCGATGCTGTAGCGCTGAAAACCAGCTGAAAAACCAGAAGAGCGGCGGGCAACTGCCGCTCTTTTCATTCCGCCGCGATCGTGTCCGCCGATTTCTTGATCCTGGCCAGCATCGCCGACAGCTCGGCTTTTTCCTCGACGCTCAGAACAGACATGATTTTCCGGTCCATTGCCTGGGCGGCCGGCAGAATCTTGCCATATAGATCGCGGCCGGTGCTGCTCAGCAGCAGATGATGCGAACGGCCATCCGCCGTGTTCGGGCTACGATCGAGCAAGGCCCGGTCGACGAGATTCTTTACCGCACGGTTGACGGTCACCTTGTCCATCAAGGTCGCTTCGACCAGATGCCGCTGGGTCGAGGCACCGCGTGTCCCCAAGACCGACATCACCCGCCATTCCGGAATCTTGAGGCCAAAAAGGCTCTTATACTCGCCAGCGATGACGTCACTGACGGCGTTGGACGTCGTCGAGAGCTGGTAGGGCAAATAGTCATCAAGCTTGAAGGTCATAAATAATATTTATTCAATTCTGGCGCGAAGTCCAACCCAAAATGTCCGAGGGAACGCGCGTTCGATTATTCCATTGCTACTGACAGCAGCCTCTACCCGGGCATCGAGAAGATTTTCAATCCTGGTTTCGACCAGCAGGCGATCAGTCACGGCCAGCGCCATCCGTCCGTCGATGGTCAAGGCATCAGCAAGACTGAGAAAATTGACATCATCCTCAAATTGCTGGCCGACATAGCGGGCCGAAAGACTGATACCGGTGCCGGCTTCATTTTCCCAGACTATGGAGCCTGTGACATTGTGCCGGGGCACCTGGGCCGGGCGGAAACCGTCGACCGCAGCCGCATCGCCGGAACCGTCCACCTCTGCGTCGACAAAGGAATAGGCAGCGCGGACGGCCAGGCCCTCGACCAGATCGCCAAGATCAAACGCGACATCAATCTCCACGCCCCTTGATGTGATCGCATCCAGATTCTGGCGCTGGCTGTACGTTCCGTCTGCCGCCACGAAGCCGACACCGGGAAAAACACCCGGTCCATTGGCCAGCGTGATATTGGCAACGGCATTGTCCAGCTGGTTGTAGAAAGCCGTAACCCCCAGTTTGGCAATACCGCTCGTCCAGTCCATTCCGATCTCGGCACCCTTCATCCGTTCCGGTTCGAGCGACTCGTTGGCGGCGGTCGCATCGGACCCGACGCGGAACGGGCGGAACAGTTCGTTCAGGGTCGGTAGCCGCCAGCCGAGATAGGCAGCACCGCGGAACGTGAGCTGGTCATTTATGTCATAGGCAAAGCCGCCACGACCGGTGAACTCGGTGTCGCTGCGATTGGCGAACTGCTCGTCCGTCCGCACCGCGCCAGGAAAGGGATCAATCAGCTCAATCTCCTTGCGGAAACCGTCATCGATCGACCAGAAGTCGACCCGGCCGCCACCGGTCAGAACCAGTGCTTCGCCAGCCTGCAGGCTGGCTTCGACGAAAGCGCCATAGGTGGCCGTGCTACCCCCGGCCGTGCGGCTGCGGCGCGGTGTATCATTGTCGGCGAAGAAGAAATTCTCTTTTGTGGTTCCCTCGGTCCGCCGCCAGTCGCCACCGATGCGCAGTTCGACATCGTCACCCACGGGCGGCCGCACTTCGAAGCGCGCACCCAGTCCGGTCGAGGGCACACTGAACTGTTCAAATACGCGACTGACCGAACTGCGATCATCCGCAACGCCGCCAAAGCTGACATCGAAATTGCGGATCTGGACATAGGCAAGCGCCGACCATTGCCAGTCGGAATTGCGGTCGATCAGCCGGATGCTGGCGTCGGCGCCGTCATTATGATTTTCGCTGAAGGCAAAACCGCGTTCCCGGTCGTCGGTGAAGGCGCGGACATTGGTCTGCAGTTCGACATTGTCGGACAGAGGCGCGACAAAGCGGACAGCAAGACCGGCCTGCTCATATTCCGCCGGGCGATCCACCGAACCGCGCTGGCTTTCGATGATCGGGATGAAACCGTCGCCACGCGCATAATCGGCAGAGATCGTCAACTGCCCCTGCCCCAGTTCGCGCCCGAACAGCAGATCCGCATCGACGCTGTTGCGGCTGCCGTAGGCCGCGCCCAGTTCGATCCGGTCCCCGACCGTGTCGCTGAACAATTCTATCGTGCCGGAAATCGCGCCCTGCCCGTCGGTCACGCTGCCGCCACCGCGGGTAATCCGGGCGCTGCCAAGCGCGAGAGCATCATAGCCGGGCCAGGCCACCCAGCCGCCGAAGGGATCCGCCTGTGGAACGCCGTCGAGGATCAGCAAGGCGCGGGACGAAGCATTGCCGCCCAGCCCGCGCAGCGTAACACCCTGGCTGGTCGGATTGGCCGAACGCGCGTCGGAGCGGCGGAATTGTTGCAGCCCGGGTATATCGCGCAGACTGTTTTCTACCGTACGGGACGGATCAATGTCGGTTTCGATGGTGCTGTAGACTCCCTCGCCAAGGGTTACCGGCAAACCGGTGACGACAATTTCGGGCAGGCGCAAATCGGCGATGACGACCTGGTTTTCGTCATTGCCATCTGCCTCCTGCCCCCAGGCAGGAACACTCGCCAAGCATAATGGTGCCAGCAGCGGCAACGCAGATATATATTTTTTCATTATGCTGGCTTCACTGCTTCGGGAGCGGCTTTCCGAAAAGCCTCGAGCTGGTTGCACGCCGACTCTATCCGCTCCAGTTTGGGGAAATCCTGCAGGTCCAGATCAAACCGCCGGGCATTGTACATTTGCGGTACCAGGCAGACGTCGGCGAGATTGGGTTTGTCGCCACCGAACAGACCGGTTTCCGGCGCCATGGTTTCCAGCGCGACAAAACCTTCGGCAATCCAGTGGCGATACCAGTTGTCGATCACTTCCTGATCCTGCCCCAGTTCCTTCTTGAGATATTTCAGTATCCGGAGATTGTTCACCGGATGGATATCGGCGGCGATGACCAGAGCCTGCGCCAGCGTTGTCGCCCGTTCGGCGGGATCGCTGGAGACCATCGGCGGGTCGTCATATTTCGCATCAAGATAGTCGATGATCGCCAGCGACTGGGTCAGGTCATGCCCGTCTATGCTCAGCATCGGCACCAGCCCCTGCGGATTGCGTGCAACATAGGCCGGCGCTTTCTGCTCACCATCGAGCAGGCTGGTGCTGGTCGCGGTATAGGCGACGCCTTTCAGGTTGAGCACGATGCGCACCCGGTAGCTCGCCGAGCTGCGCCAATAGTCGTAGAGAATGATATCCGTCATGGGTCGGCTTTGCAGAACGGGCCGGACAATTGCAAGCTCGGCGGCAATCAGCCGATCGAACCGCCCTCGATCGCAATTTCGCCGCGTGGATCAAGCGACACCATACGCCCTGTCCGCTTCGCCAGTTCTTCCAGCAGCGGTGCCGTCAGCTTGTTCGCCACGGCGGGATGCGCCGTCAGTCGAAGCCCCCCGGATCCGCGATCACGCTCGGCCTGGCGCAGCAATTTCAGCGCCGCATTAACCACGCGGTTTTCCTGCATGATCTCCGGCACCGACGGTCGCACCTTGCGGCTGACGACCTGCATAAAACCGAAGCCGTTTATCGCGGTGCGCTCGCATTTCATGGTCATATGAGCATCAAAAACAGCCATGACCGCAACGCGATCAGCCTTCGCCTCCAGAGTCGGGAAATCCACCCCGATATTGCCAGCAATGTCGAAGCGTACCAGCGCGAGCGCAATTTCCTTGGCCGCCCGTTTTGCCAGTTCCAACGGCGCCAGCGGCCCATCGACATCGATCAAGGTCATGGCGGGGGTCAGGGAGATCAGCAGGCTCCCGCCCTCGAACTCTATCCGTCCGCTTTCGGCCTGCTCAATGGCTTCGTGCCAGCCGTGCCTGGCCAGGACATCTTCTTCATGGGCATGAACCTGTTTGACGGGAATTCCGGTTGCTTTGATCTCGGCCAGCAGATCCGGTCCATCGCCGAGAGGGCTGTCCGGTTCCGCCGGGCGCGCCTTGGCCCGCTTCGTCTGCCCGCCGCGCTCTGTCATCGCTGCCCGGATAATCTCGACACGAACCGTTGCCCCTTCGGTCAGGCCTTTGGGCAGAGGCTGCAGCAAGGCTTCCTGCCCGTCTGCCAAGGTCACAATCCCGGATTTTCCGGCAACCCATTGCTGTGAGAATTTTGCGTCGACCACCGCGCCGGCCTTGGCGCTTGTGCCTGCCCGTTCGACCCGTATCTGTGCCAGATCACCATTGTCGAGCCGCAACGCCCGGTTTTCACCGATCCCGGCTTCGTAAAGCCAGCCGTGGGCGAAATCAGCCAAGAGGATAGCCCGCGCTGATCAGCAGATTGCGGGTTTCGTACAAAGGCAGGCCCATGATGCCGCTATAGCTGCCCGACATCCAGGTGACAAAAGCCTCTGCCGTACCCTGTATCGCATAGCCGCCCGCCTTGCCCTGCCCTTCGCCACTGGCGATATAGGCTTCGATCTCGCTCGCCTCGAAGCGCTTGAACTTGACAATGCTGTCGGACAATTTGGTCCGCGCGGTGCCGTCGGCCGCGATCACGCAGACCGCCGACATCACATGATGCCGTCGCCCGCTGACCAGTTCCAAAAATTTGCGCTGTTCCGCCGCATCAGCGGCCTGGCCCAATATCCGGCGGCCCACCGCGACTGTGGTATCACCGGCGAGCAGAATTTCATCCCCGCTCCGTTCAACGGCAGCAGCCTTTTCCTGCGCCATCCGCATGACATAATCGCGTGGTAGCTCTCCCTTGCACGGCGTCTCGTCAATATCGGGAGAGATGATCCGGTCCGGCGTGGCGCCCAGACGACCCAGCAATTCCAGACGGCGGGGGCTGGAGGAGGCGAGGACCAGTTTCATAGGTTCACTTTCGTCATGCTGAACCCGGTTCAGCATCCAGAGCGTCAAATCGCAAGTGCAGTTTCAAGACAAGCCGGGATCCCGGATCAGATCCGGGATGACGAGCCGTGGCTCATCATTTGAAACGATAGGTGATACGCCCCTTGGTCAGATCATAAGGAGTGAGCTCGACCAGCACTTCGTCGCCAACCAGCACACGAATACGATTCTTGCGCATCTTGCCGGCGGTGTGGCCCAAAATTTCGTGGCCGTTTTCCAGTTCGACCCGGAACATGGCGTTGGGGAGCAGTTCGCGAACCATTCCCTTCATTTCTAGCAGTTCTTCTTTTGCCATATGGCGCTTTATATTCCCTGATGTTGCGGTAGAGCCGCGTGTTGCAGTGCGCCATAACGGCAAAAGTAGAAAAAGGGAAGGATTAGCTGCATCGGGCAACCGGATATTGATTGTCGCATCGTGATGCGTCGACTGCGACAATTTAATACAAAGAAATTATACCATTAGCCACAGCCTCATGGCAATTCGCACATATTCTTTCCACCTTATGCAAGAGCCGAGAGCCACAAAATGATCCCCTCCCCCAAATCCTTTCTCACCGCATCGCCGCTTGTTCTGGCCAGCCTGTTGCTGCCCAACCCCGCCAGTGCGCAAATCTCCGACACAGATTCGGAATATGCCGACGACGAGATTGTCGTCACCGCGGAGCGCCCGCGCGGCGCCGTCGTAACCGAGATCCCGCCGGTCGTCGAACTGAGCGAAGAGGATATCGCGAGCTATGGCGCCGCATCGGTAGAAGAACTGCTCGACGCGATTTCCTCGCAGACCACCTCCAGCCGCGGCCGCAGCACCGGCCGCCCGATCATGCTGATCAACGGCCAGCGTACGTCCAGCTTCCGTGAAATCCGCGATCTGCCGCCCGAGGCCATCCGCACGGTGCAGGTCTTCCCCGAAGAACTGGCCTTGCAATATGGCTACCGCCCCGACCAGCGGGTGATCAACTTCGTGCTCAAGGACAATTATACCGGCGTCAGCGCCTCGGCGGAATATGGCGTCCCGACCCGGGGTGCGCAGGGCCAGTCAGAAATCGAAACCACGATCACCAAGATCGGCGAGAACAGCCGGATCAATGTCAATCTGGAATGGCAGAACAACACGGCAATAACCGAGAGCGAACGGAATATCATCCAGGACACGGCCGGTGAACTGGTCAATCTCGGTGACTATCGCACATTGGTCGCGCCTTCGGACAATGTCGAGCTCAACGCCAATTACAGCCGGAATTTCGGCAATGGCATGTCGCTGTCACTGAATGCCGGCTATGTCTACGAAAAATCGCGCGGCCTGCAGGGTCTGCCCGGCGGAACGCTGGATGTCGACGGTGACTCGATGTTCCGCTATTTCACCGAATATGGTCCGCTGCAAAAGGTGCAGGAGACCAATACTGCGCAGGCCGGCCTGACGCTGAACGGTCTGCTCGGTGACTGGCGCTGGTCGCTGACGAGCGATTACACCCGCACACAAGTCAACACCGACACTGACCGGTCCGGCGACACCAGCGCGCTGCAGGCGGCGATCGATGCCGGGACTGTTGATCCGCTGGCGGTCAGCTTCGGCAGCCTGCTCGGTGCCCCGGTTACCGACCGGGCCAGGGTTGTCGACCAGACGATCGACAATCTCGCCACCCTGTCGGGCACCTTGCTGGT